>JALRGZ010000064.1 GCA_023253295.1 Flavobacterium sp. | reverse complement strand
TAAAACCGGGATATAAATTATAAAATGTAATATCCAACCATAAAAAAAACAGGTATAATCATATTCAGATTATACCTGTGTTTTATTTTATACTTAAGAAATCGTCTATACTCTTTTTTAATTGTAAACGCTCTCTTTTTTAAAGTGAACCGCTAATAAATAATAAATAACAACACGATATTTATTTTTATTTGAACGTCCATATTGTTCTATTACACTATCAATTGCATCGTCTAATTCGGGACCATCAGCTAAACCCAATTTTTTAATCAGAAAACTGTTTTTTACAGTATCCAGTTCTGATTGTTGACTTCCAGCAACGGTAGCAGCATCATCATTATAAATGGACGGCCCGCACCCAATAGTAACTTTTGTTAGTAAATCCATATCAGGAGTTACCCCACATTTTTCTTTTAAATCGGCAGCATACTTTTCAATTAATTCATCTCTTGCACTCATAATTTTTATAGAATTAAGGTTAATAAATGTATCATTAGCTTCAAATATAAGGTTTTACAAACAAAAGAGCTAACTTTTTTATGTAAAAAAATTGCTATGTTTTTAAAAAAGGGCTGAAATTAAAAATGAATTACAATAGTTTTAATTTTTTACAATAAAAACATCTTACTTTTTTATTGAATAGTACAGGTTTTTAACCACCGGAATCCCCGCAGCAGTCATTCCTTCCAAAGCTACTTTAACTTTAGTTTCTACCTTAGTATTATAATAATTCACACTTGCATTACCTGTTTTATCCGGATGCACATAAGCATTCCAATACAAAGTATTTCTAACTGACAATTTATTATCCAAATCCAATTGCATTTGTTCCGGAGTAGGCGAATAAAAAACTCTGGAAATATAATAACCTTCAATTTCTTTTTGAATAGCATAGTTTTTTTCTTTAACTCTTTTTGGTGCATTTGGATTGGTATAAATGGCTATAAATCCATTCTCAGCCGATTCCCCAAAAAACATAGTTGCCTGAATACCTCTTATGACATCAATTTTCTCAACATCTTGCGGCTGAATCACATCTATTTCTTCTTTTGTCACTTCAAATCCGTTTAAAACATAAAGAGGGGTAGAATTACTTCTCAAAAAACGAATAGAATCACCATCGAGCATTACCCCTGGAATTTTTTGGGCAATCAATTCATAAATATTAGTAAACGTTTTAGCATCTGCATCAGCTGTATAACTGTTTTCAGGGATTCCAAACATTGATCGTAAAGCGTTTTCCTTTTTGGAAACAATGGAAACCTCATTCAAAATATTTTCCGGTTGAACGCCAAAAGCAGCATATTTTCTAAAAACATTTTCTGCTACCAAACGGCTAGTTTCCGACCAATTAACCTCCTCATCTCTGTAATTTACACTCATTGGTTCTTGTTCAATAGTGTCTAAAACAATCTCACCTCTGAATTTTCCTTTTTCATTTACTGAATTCAAAAACATATTTGTTTTTCCGGAAAACATCATGTTTTCAAATTTAAAATTTCCTGTTGCTGCATCCGGTTTTAAACTAAAAAAGTTTCTGCGCTTTTTATTTAACAACGACAATGAAACATAACTATTCTCTAAAGGTTTATCTGCAAAAACCTGTTTTACCCTACCTGAAATCGTAATTCCTTTTTCAACTTTAAAATTTGATTTTGGTGCTGGCAGACTTTTCCAGACAAAATAACGCCAACCTTGTGTTAGTAATAAGTTATCCAAATGGTCTAAACGCTTCGGATTGCTGGCATCAAAATAATAGGCAGGATGAAAAACTTTTCCTCTGATATCTGATTCCATTAAGAAATAGGAACTAATTGTTGTTCCATATTCTTTATCCTCCACTATTCCGTCCATATCGGTCACGCTTATAGAATAACTGGCCGATTTTGGATTTCCCTCTTTAGATTTGGAAATTATATTGATCGTCGATTTTTCATTGGGCTGATATGTAGCTTTATCGGTAATTACTTGAACATCTAAATCTTGATCTTTTTCAATATATACCAATCGTTGACTTTGAGGAATATTTTTACTGTCTAATAAAGTTATTTCACTAATTCCTTCAGATGCTCTGTCTTTAGTTAATTCGAAAGATAAAGTAGTAGCTGTTAATGTTAACTGACTTTCCAAATAAGTAATTCCTCTTGATTTACATACAACTGTAAGAGCTGCATTTGGATTTTGAGCCAAAGTTGCATCATTAGTACTTATAGTTACTATATTTTTTCCTTTAAACAACCTGAATCCAATTACATACCCTGATTTTGTAGCCAGAGGCAGGTCTTTTTTAAATTCTAGACCTGTAGCTGTTTTACCTTTTGCATGATATTTTTTTCCTTCATTTGGCATCATTTGCAATTTCCCCATTCCATCATGTACACTAGCAAATGAAGTTACCAACTGATTATCGGAGTCGTAAATTTCTCCCGAAACATCTATAGGAATTCCTTTGGCATCAACAGCCTTAAAACCGACTATACTTGCCACATTATCTAAAAGCGAACCTCCTTCGGGAAAGAAATCAATTGAGATTTCTTTTTCATTTACCGTCGATGCTGATTTTGCTGTAATTGGTTTTCTCGTTTTTGGACCCAAAACCGGAGGTAAAACTTTATTGGGTCTGTTATGCATCTCGAATGGATCCATAATTTCAATTTCTTTTTTAAAAACAAAATCATCTCCAAAATTTCGATCCCAATTGGTGTAGGCACGCAGCTGATACACCCCTGGTATTACCCCAAGTGAATCTGACAATTGAAAATCTCCGTAACCTAACCCTAATTCAATATTAGTCTTATTTCGTGCAATAATTTTTGAGTCGGGGGCAACTAATTCAACATATAACAGATTACTGTTATCATACAAAACATTATTGGTTGCCCTAACATTATATGCTTTATACCAAAGATCATCACCTATAAAATATCGGGTTCTGTCGGTATGCAGATACACTTTTTCAATATCCGGTGTTGCTTTTTGTTCCTGTGCGTGCACAAATCCAAAAGAGGCAATCAACCATAAAAAACAAAGAAATTTGCAATTGTTATTGCCCAAAAAAGCTTTTATCATATTAAATTAAAATTATGTTATACTAAAAAAACAGTAGGTTAAACTTTACTAAATTATACACTAAAAACGGATAAACTAACCTGCACTATCCTGCTTTTTAGTTAAAACTGTAAGCAGTAATACGTTTTAGCATTTTATTTTTTTATACTATAAAATAGCTTCTTAACTACAGGAATTCCATTAGATGTAATCCCTTCCAAAGCTACTTTAACTTTAGTTTCTACTTTAGTATTATAAAAATCAACACTCACATTTCCAGTTTTATCCGGGTGTACATAAGGATTCCAATAAATCGTATTTCGAACTGCTGCTTTTTGGTCTAACTCTACATCAGGGTTTTCAGGATCAGGAGAATAAAAAACTCTGGCTGCATAGTAACCTTCAAGTTCTTGTTTGAGAGTTTGATTTCGATTTTTTCTGGTCTTCTTACTCATGTTTCCATTTGTAAAAACGGAAACTAATTCCCAATTCCCATATAATATCTCTACAGTAGGTCCACTTGCAGTTTCTATTTTAAGAACGTCTTCTGGAGAAACCATATATAATTCATCAATGCTAACGGGAGAACCATCAACTAATATCGCAGGAAGATTTGTGAATGGGTCATCAGGGGATATAGGAAAATGAACACCCCCGACTAAATCTTCAATTAAATCGCGAACATCAGAAAACTGGTCAACTTGTTTTTTATCTATCTTATATATATTGTCTGGAACTCCATATAAAACAGGCATTTGAAACTTATTTTTTTTTACAATTTTCACCTCTTCTAAAATATTTTCAGGTTTTACACCAAATGCTATAAATTTTTTATACACATTTTCAATAATATAATTGGCTTTTTCAGGTAAAAAAATCATTTGTTTTTTTAATCTAACAGGCATAGGATAACTTTCAATAGAATCTAAAACCAATTCTCCTCTAAAATTTCCTTTTTCATCTCGGGTATTCAAATACATATCCGTTTTTCCTGAAAAAATCAAATCTTTAAATTCAAAACGCCCAATAGAATCTGTTACAGCACTGAAAATACCATGATTTTTTTTAGCCATTAATGCTAAAGTCAAATTATTACCTACTAAAGGCTTGTCAGCAAAAAGCTGTTTGACTCTTCCGGCAATGGTGATTCCTTTTTCTACTTTGTAACTGTCCTTTTCCGGAAATTGTGGAATGGTTTTCCAAACAAAATCACGCCAGCCTTGAGTTAGGAGTAAATTATCCAAATGTTCCAAGCGTTTTGGATTATTGGCGTCAAAATAATAAGCCGGATGATAGACTTTTCCTCTAATATCTGATTCCATCAGAAAATAAGAACAGATATTTGAAGCATAATCCTGTTCTTCAACACCATTAGTATCCGTTACACTCAATGAAAAACTGGCTGATTTTGCTGTACCTACTTTCGACTTAGAACTTACACTGATGTTTACTTCTTCTTCTGGTTGATAAACCGTTTTATCAGTCACTAATTCTACTTCCAAATCATGCTTTTTTTCAATATAAATCAATCGCTCCGATTGCGGTTTATTCGATGCGTCAAACAAAGTGATTTGACTAATACCCTCAGGGGTTTTTTCTTTGGGCAATTCAAAAGAAATACTGAGTTCCGAAAGTGTTTGCGATGTTTCCAAATAGGATATTCCTCTGGCTTTGCAAATAACCGTTAAAACAGCGTTGAGATTTTGTTTCAAAGTAACTTCGTTGGTTAAAATCGTAACTAGATTTCTGCCTTTAAAATTTCTGTAACTCAGTAAATATCCTTGATGTAAAACTTTAGGTAATCCTTGTTTGATCTCAATTCCTGAAGCTGTTTTGACTTTTGCATAATAGTTTTTCCCTTCAATAGGTAAAATCTGCAATTTTCCCATACCGTCGTGTACACTTGAGAATGAAGTAATGAATTCATTATCCGAATCGAATAGTTCTCCTGTTATTTCAATTGGTTATCCACTGGAATCAACTGCTTTAAAACAAATTACGCTGGCTACATTTTCTAATAAGGAACCGCCTTCGGGGAAAAAATCGACTTTTAAAGTGTTTTGCTTTTCGATGATTTTCGCAGAAGATTTTGAACTAAGATCACTCTTAATCTCTTTTGAAGAATCTGTTTCAAAAACATCTATAATTTCGATTTCTTTTTTAAATACAAAAGCATCGCCAAAGTTTCTGTCCCAATTAGTATAAGCTCTCAACTGATACTTTCCGGGTTTTACTTCCAATGAATCCTGCAATTGAAAATCGCCATTGCCTAAACCCATTTCCAACTTAGTTTTATTTCGAAGAATTATATCTGAATTTGATGAAATTAATTCGACATACAAAATAGTACTCTGGTCAAAAAGAATATTGTTGAAAGCCCTCACATCATAAGCCTTATACCACAAATCTTCTCCCATAAAGTAAGTGCTTCTATCGGTATGCAAATAGATTTTTTCTACCTCTAAAAGTGATTTCGTTTCTTGTGCCTGAACAAAAAAAGAAATAAGAAACAATAAGAAATAGAAAAACTTAGTTTTGAATCTTTGGCTAAAATCTTTAATCATTCTTTAGTAATTGATGTTAAACAATAAAAAATGAAGCCATCTAAAATCTCAAAAAAATCCAAGAAATTCTACAGCTTCATCTACAATTATCTAAATACAATTATTAAGCCAAATATTACAATTTAATTGTTAAATTTTAACATTAACACTATTAATCTCCTTAAATACTAATAAAAAAAGCTTTTCCAAACTAACCTGAAAAAGCTTTTTTAAAAATTTTATACTAGTCCTTTAAACTAACTCCCTAAAAAATTGCTTTAAAACAACATCATTTTCAGTTGTTGGCGTGAAGATTTCTAAAATAGCCGGATTATCATTCTGCGAATACAATTGGTTCAAACCATTACCTAAACTTTCTTTATCGGCAGCAGTGATATATTCAAATCCATACATTTTTGCCAAATGTTCCGCTGTTAATTGATGCGAAGTTTCAAAATAAGTATTAAAAACAGTATTCTCTTCATGTCCCGGTAAAATTCTAAAAATACCTCCTCCTCCATTATTTACAAGAATAATTTTGAAATTATTAGGTATATAATCATTCCATAACGCATTACTATCATAAAGAAAACTTATATCTCCGGTAATAAAAACAGTTTGCTTTTTACTACCTACAGCTGCTCCTATGGCGGTTGAAGTACTTCCGTCAATACCACTAGTCCCACGGTTACAAAATACTTCAATAGAAGCATCCGTCTTCATTAATTGGGCATATCGAATAGCCGAACTATTACTGATTTGTAATTGGCTGTTTTTAGGTAAACCTTTAATAATGCTATCAAAAACTAAAAAATCGGAATAAGGAACTTTTTGTAAATAGGCTTTTTGTTTTTCTTTTCGAAGCGCCTTAACCCTTTCCATTTTAGCAAAATAATCACTTTTTACTGCGTTGGTAAAAGGTAAAAATGCTTCAAAAAAAGTATTCGGATTCACCTCAAAATGCTTGGTCAAAACCCCAAAAGTATCATAGGCACGTAAAGCATCGATATGCCAATGTTGTTTGGGTTTGTATTTTCTTAAAAAAGCTTTAATACGTTTAGAAACAATCATCCCTCCAAAAGTCACCAGAATTTCAGGACAAAAATCTTCAAAATCAGCATCTGTAAAAGGAGTGATAATCGTATCAATATTGGAAACGAAATTTGGATGATATAAATTAGAAGTCGTTTCGGTCATCACCACAACCGACTCATCACTGGCTAAAGTTTCAATTGCTGCTTTTGAAATCAAGCCAGGATCATTTGTCCCTACCAACACTAATTTATTAGTCGATTGATTCCAATCGGTCACAAAAGAAGTTATATCTTCTAAAGCTGAAACAGGATTTAAACTTTCCAAATGATGAATCATGACATCCACCGAAAGTTCGGAACTAGTTTCATATAAAGGTTCCTCAAAAGGCGCATTAATATGTACAGGACCTTTTTGATAAAAAGCTGTATCTATTGCCTCGTTGATTTTACAATCATTTTCTTTTGATGCATCTTCGGTTAGATTAGCATTATACAAAGAATGATTGGCAAAAACATTTTCTTGTCTAATAGTTTGACCATCGCCAATATCAATCTTATTTTGAGGTCTATCCGCTGAAATAACAATTAACGGAATCTGACTGTAAAAAGCTTCAGCAATAGCCGGATAATAATTCAACAAAGCCGAACCTGATGTACAAACAACAACTACCGGACGTTTGATCTGTTGTGCTATCCCTAATGCAAAAAAGGCTGCGCAACGTTCATCAGCAATACTGTAACAATAAAAATCAGGATTATTGGCAAAACCAATTGTTAAAGGTGCATTTCTGGAACCTGGAGAAATGACGATATCTTTTATTCCTTTGGCCAAACAAATCTGAATAATGCTTTGTGCTAAAGGTTTCTTGGGGTAGATCATTGCTTTTATTTCAAAAAGAAACAAAGATACAAAGTTGCCCAGTTTATTCGTTATCCTAAATTAGATTTCTTATTTTTGAATTTCATGCTAAAGCATCTTAAATAAAAGAAACAATGCGTCTAATTTTTTCCCTACTACTTTTTACTTTTTTACAATTTGTATGGAGTCAAAATGAATGGACTACTAATGATATTTCATACAAAGACGCTCTGATTCAAGCCCAAAAAGAAAACAAACCTATTTTCACCATGCTCTATGCCACTTGGTGTCCACATTGCAATAACATGAAAAATTCTGTTTTTAAAGACAGTAAAGTTCTTGATTTTCTAAACAACAATTACATCTGCATTTGGAAAGACATTGAAAAAGAAGAAGGAATTGCCATCAAAGAAAAATACAACACCAGTGGTTTACCTGTGTTTTTATTCATTGACAGCAATGAAACTCTTTTATATGCTCTAAAAGGGGAATCAAAAACGGAAGCTTTTATCCAAGAAGCTCAAAACGCTTTAAACCCAAAACTACAATTACCTTTCTTAGAAAACCAATTTTTATCCGACAAAGCTAACTCCAATAAATGTCTGGAATATTTAATGACTTTACGAAAAGGTTTTGATCGAAAAACATTATCGAAACCAACACACATTTATTTGGAAACTCAAAGTGATAAACAATTGGTGAGTGAAATTAACTGGCGTATTATCTCCAATGGTGTTACTGATATTCAGTCCAGAGAATTTCAATATGTTTTGAAAAATAAAGCCGATTTTGAAAAAGCGACTTCGCCATTACGGGTAGAAAGAAAAATTATCAATATCGTTTCTGAATTATTAGAACCCCATACCCTTACTTTAGATAGTGTAAGTTATTTTAAAGACAGAGCGATTGCCAAAACCATACATCTGCAAAAAACCGATTCACTCATTTTTAGTTATGATTTAACTTTGGCAGAACGTACTCAAAACTGGGGATTTTATAAAAAATCGAGTTTAGAAGGAACTGAAAAATACGTTTGGAATACTCCTAACCAATTGAAAGAAATTGCACAGGTTTATCTAAAAGAAATCAAAGACACCAATGCTCTAAAAAAAGCAATTGATTGGACTAAAAGATCCTTAGAATTAAATAATACAGCAGATGGAAATCTATTAGCTGCCCGATTATACTGGGAAATAAAAGATAAAAAATCAGCTTTAGAATACGCTAATAATGCTAAAGCAATTATCACAGAAATGGGTTGGAATTCTAAAGATATTGATGCCTTATTAAAAGAATTGAATATGAAATAATCCTTTATTATTCTAAACAAAAAAGCGATTTTCAATATGAAAATCGCTTTTTTGTTGCTGTTTATTGTAACTATTCTTTTATCCAATTTACAATTTCAGGTGCGTCTGGTTTTGTTTTCGAATAATAGACTTCAACCAAATGTCCTTTTTTGTCAATAAGGTATTTTTGGAAATTCCATTTCACTTCCGAATCTTTCACTCCGTTTTTCTCTTTTTGCGTCAAAAATTGATAAAGCGGACTCATATCGTCCCCTTTTACAGATACTTTTGCCATCATCGGGAAAGTAACTCCGTAATTTAGTTTACAAAATGTTTCAATTTCCTCGTTAGTTCCCGGTTCCTGCCCGTTAAAATTATTTGCAGGAAACCCAATAACTGTAAAACCTTTGTCTTTATATTCCTTGTAAATAGCTTCTAATTGTTCATATTGTGGAGTATAACCACATTTTGAAGCGGTATTCACTATCAGCACTTTTTTTCCTTTTAAACTTGATAAGTCAAAAGTACTTCCGTCCAATTTTTCAGCTTTAAATTGATAAATACTTTGTGCATCCATATTTTTCGATTTTTTGTTTTGCGCCTGAACTAATCCGCTAAAAAGAAACATGGCACTACAAGCCATTAATACTATTTTTTTCATGAATTTTATTTTTTTGATAAAATTAATCAAATTGATAACATAGTCCTTTCTTTGAAGTACCAAATTCTATTGAACAGTTGTTAAATATTTGAAAAGAAAAATAGGGCTTTAAATTCACTAATAGTAAATCCAAAATTGGTATCTACAAAAAATAAGATTTTTATACCTAGATTTGCCAAAACCCATGCGATTCTAAATAAGTTTACCTAAGTTTGTAATGCAAAACATAAAAACGATGAGCCAAGACGAATTATTAGCTTTAATTTATAGAAAAGATGAAAAGGCCTTTACACATCTTTATGATATGTATGCCAAAAGTTTATTCGCAGTCATAAGTACCCTTATCAAAAATACCGAAGAAGCAGAAGATGTTCTGCAGGAGGTTTTTGTGAAAATATGGAAAAATTTAGACAGTTATAACGAAAACAAAGGTCGTTTTTATACTTGGATCCTGAATATTGCCCGAAATACTTCCATAGACCGATTACGTTCTAAAAACTTTAACAACAGTCAAAAAAACCTTTCTTCTGATAATTTCGTAAATTTAATAGAGGATGGTAATAAACTGGTGAATAAGATTGATGGAATTGGAATACACGAATTTATTAAACGATTAAAACCTAAATGTATCCAAATTATAGACTTATTGTTTTTTAAAGGTTATACCCAACAAGAAGCTGCGGAAGAACTTGAAATTCCATTAGGAACAGTAAAAACGCACAACAGAAACTGTATTAATGATTTAAGAAACTATTTGAAAGTATAGTACAATGGAAACGAAAGAATATATAGAATCAGGTATATTAGAACTTTATGTTTATGGCTCTTTATCCGAAGCCGAAAGCGAGGAAGTAGCTACTATGGCTAAAAAACATCCTGAAATTCAAGCAGAAATAATCGCAATTGAAAAATCAATTCTAGCCTTATCGTCTAGCTTTGCTCCTTTTCAATCGGTAGAAAATTATGCTACTATTAAAGAAAAACTAAATTTAAGCACTCCGGAAGTTATTCCAATGGCTTCAAAAAGAAATTGGGCACAATATATAGGCTGGGCTGCTGCTTTATTATTATTGGCTGGAATAGGTTTTCAATATAACCAAATGGAACTAACCAATATTCAAGTAGTAAATGCCAACTTAGAAAAAGCTAAAATCGAAAAAGAGCGTAACGAACTAGTAGTTAAAAAAGAGGCTATCGAAACTCAGTTAGCCATTGTTAAAGACGAAAAAAATACTGTAATTACTTTAGGTGGTCAAACAGTATCACCTGAATCTTCGGCTAAAATATACTGGAACAAAGAAACTCAAACCGTTTATGTAGATGCTTCCGGATTACCGGAACCGCCTAAAGGAATGGTTTACCAGGTTTGGGCTTTAAAACTAAACCCTTTGACGCCTACAAGTATTGGTTTGTTGGATAAATTTAAAGACAACAACGAGCGCTTTTTTGCAGTTAGTAATATTGCAGAAGCAGAAGCTTTCGGTATTACTCTGGAACCAGCAGGAGGAAGCTTAACACCAACATTAGAGCAATTATATACTTTGGGTAAAGTATAAATTTCTTAAATGTTAAATACAAAAAAGACTTTCGTTAGAAAGTCTTTTTTGTATTGCACAGTTGTGGTTTGCATTGATTACATTTGCACAATTATTTTTTTCATGAGCTATACCCTTCTTTCCTCTCCTCTTCAGGGATTTACCGATTATCGTTTTAGAAATGCCCAAAACAAATATTTTGGTGGAATCGACACTTTTTATTCTCCATACATTCGCTTAAACGGAAAACTGGTTATAAAATCTTCTTATCAGCGTGACTTACTTCCAGAAAACAATCAGGATTTAGAAGTTATTCCGCAAATCATTACTAATGATGCTGATGAATTTTTATTTGTTTCCAAATACGTTCAGGAATTAGGCTATAAAGAATTAAATTGGAATTTAGGTTGTCCGTATCCAATGGTAACCAAATCAGGAATGGGATCCGGATTGATTTGCCAAACCCAAAAAATAGATCATATTCTGGAAAGAGTTCATGCGGAATCGGATATTATTGTTTCGATGAAAATGCGATTGGGTTATGAAACTCCAGAAGAAATTCTGGATGTATTACCTTTATTGGAAAAATACCCCATTAAAAATGTGGCTATTCATGCCCGCATTGGAAAACAATTATACAATGGCGGAGTGAATCTGGATGGCTTCCAACAATGTGTAGACAACACTAAATTGAAACTATATTATAACGGCGATATTACCTCGGTAGCACAATTTCAAAAAATGCAGGACCGTTTCCCTACCATCGACCATTGGATGATAGGTCGTGGTTTAATTGCTGATCCTTTTTTGCCTTCAATGATTAAAAACAACAGCACCGAATATCCTTCTAATAAAATGGAATTATTTAGTGATTTCCACGATACTTTATATGCCGGTTATAGTGAATCCTTATCGGGAGCTACACATATTTTATTGAAGATGCACCACCTTTGGGAGTACTTTTCGGTTATATTTGATAATCAGCATAAAGTCCATAAAAAGATAAAAAAGGCTAAAAGTATTCGTAACTATGAACAAGCGGTTAGAGAGATTATTAAAGAAGGATAACTTCCTATTTTATATCATAAAAAAAGGTTCACTGTAAAGTTGAACCTTTTT
>JALRGZ010000312.1 GCA_023253295.1 Flavobacterium sp. | reverse complement strand
AAAAAGGCATTCGGGTTGTACCACACGCAGTAGCCAGACATGGTGCTTATATTTCGGCTGGAACTATTTTAATGCCTAGTTATGTAAATATTGGTGCTTATGTTGATGCCGGTACAATGGTTGACACTTGGGCTACTGTTGGTAGTTGTGCTCAAATTGGAAAAGACGTTCACTTAAGTGGAGGTGTGGGAATTGGTGGAGTGTTGGAGCCATTACAAGCTGCTCCGGTTATCATCGAAGATGGTGCTTTCATTGGTTCTCGTTGTATTGTTGTTGAAGGAGTTCACGTAGGTAAAGAGGCTGTTCTTGGTGCTAACGTATGTTTGACTGCATCTACAAAAATTATTGATATTACAGGTGATGAACCAGTTGAAATGAAAGGTTTTGTTCCTGCTCGTTCAGTAGTTATTCCTGGAAGTTACACTAAAAAATTCGCTGCTGGTGAATACCAAGTTCCATGTGCTTTAATCATTGGTACTCGTAAACCATCAACTGACTTGAAAACGTCATTAAACAATGCGTTAAGAGAATACGACGTAGCGGTATAATATGACAGAAGTAAAAAATGTTTTATGGACCGGAGGTTGGGATTCCACGTTTAGAGTTATAGAACTTTATAACCGCGGAGTCCTACTTCAACCCATATATGTTATTGATAAATACAGAAAGTCTACAAAAAAGGAAATCGAAACCATCGAAATACTGACAAGTAAGATTGAAGAACGATTTTCTAATTCTAAAGGAAAAATACTACCTTTAAAACTAATAAAGAGAGAAAATATTCCTTTCAATCTTTATCTAAAAATAATTTTCAAAATTATTAGAAGACGTCTCCCAATTGCCAAACAGTATTATTGGCTTGCCTGCCTATCAAAACAATACAAAAATCTAGAACAAGGCATTCACAAAGAAGATATCCATCTCATAAATCTAGACGAACTTATTGAAATTAAAGACGAAACTCAACACATAAACTGGATTGTCAATCCCCAGAAAATGGATTTCTTCAAAAGGCAAATCTTTAAAAACATACGATTTCCTCTTATTAATATTTCAAAAGTAGAAATGAAAAAACATGCCGAAGAACATGGTTTTATCGATATTATGAATTCAACTTGGTTTTGTCATCACTCAACAACAAAACCCTGTAAACAATGTATTCCATGCAAACAATATATTGCTAACAACATGGAATATAGATTAAACACATAAAAAGTTTAACTAAATCCAGAAACTATAAACAGATGAAACTTAAAGAATATCCTATTTCATTTTTTAATATTTTACGATTAAACTGTATTCCTCTTAAAGAATTAAAGAAAAAATCTAATACAATTCCTTTAATAGTTTCATTAACTACTATAGAATCCAGATTAAGCATGGTTCATTATACGATAAAAAGCATCATGAACCAATCATTAAAACCTGAAAAAATTATACTTTGGGTTAATAATGATGATTTTTTGAAAATCCCAAATTCACTACAAAAACTTGAGGGGGATTTTTTAGAAATAAGAACAACAGCTCACAAAAGTTCGCATAAAAAACTTATCCCAACATTAGAAATCTTCCCAGACAAAACAATAGTAACCTGTGACGATGATTTAATTTACGAAAAAAAATGGCTGGAAAAACTCTATAACACTCATAAGAAATACCCTGCCGATATTATTTGTAACAAAGCAAGAGAAATATCATTTGACCTCAACAATAAACTATTAGATTATAAATTTTGGAAATACACTCAAAAAAACAATTTCAAAAAAAATCTTGCTATTGGAGAAGGTGGTGTATTGTACCCTCAAAATTGTCTTAATAAAATTGTCCTAGATTACGAATTAGCACTAAAACTTACACCTAAAGCTGATGATTTATGGTTCAAAGTAATGGGATTATTAAATAAAACAGCAACACGACTTTCTGAAAACCCTACTAAAAACTTTATTCCAATTCCTGGATCGCAAAAAATTTCATTAAAAAAAGTAAATATCGGACAAAATCAGAATGTAAAACAAATGGAAAATTTAATACAATATTTCAATCTTAATTTTCACGAATAAATTAATAATCAAATCTGGTTCTTTTTACCTTTTTATCATTAATCCATTTTTCAAAATCAAAATACAATGAAGAAATTTTAAACAGTTTAGTACCTCCCGGAACCTGATTTTTATTTCTTTTAAAAGCTTCAAAAACAGCAACGTGTTTAAGAGAGCATAAACCGTCAATAGCTTTAGCGCCAAAAGAAATTTTGTTTTTATAAGGCAATTTATGAAACTCTTTAATCAAATTAACATCAACACGCTCACGATCGCTGATAATGAAATAAAAATTATCCAAATTAAAATTTTCACACATTCTTTTCTTTCGGCGATACCACTTTTCGGCAGCTTCTTTCTCTGAAGTATAATGTGAAAAATGCAATTCGATATCCCCTAATTTTGCCACAGGATACGTTTTAGCCCTATCTTGATAAACCGACTCTGTTACAAAAACTAAATCTTTAGCCAAATAATTTTCTAAATCTTTAAGTAATTTTATATAACAAGGACCATATAAAAACATCCCCACAAAAGGAGTATTATATGGAAGTCCGAAACTCTTATAAACTTGCCCACCAAAACAATTATTTGCCACTATGACAAAATCGGTGTTTTTTAATGAAGTAACATCTGTATTTTTAAATTGTTTGTTAATTTTTCTCCTTAAAAAAAATTCAAAATGCAAAAAAGCAGCTTTGATTTTGATTAGAGAAAAATGAATAACTGCAAATTTCAATACCATTCAATATTTTTTTAAACATTAGAATCAATCCCAATGGGGGTTCGAACCACTTTTTTCTCTACGGTATTCTTTCGGATAGCATAATTTTTTTTCCATGTCTCTTCATTAACATAACCTCGGGCATGATCCAAATGCACACAAATAGCACTGTAACGAATTTGCTTTGATTTTAAACCGTAATTAAACAATCTTTCTCCTAGTTCGCGATCTTGTCCTCCATATTGCATTTCTTGATTAAAACCATTAATTGCTACAAGATCTTTTTTCCACCCAGAAGCATTATGCCCGTTCCAAGTAGCTTTAGTAGGTGTAATCCAATTTAAAAAAGCCGCCAACTTCCCCGTTGCAGTAAACTTATTATTTTTAAAACTATTCTTTAATCCTTGTGATTTTAACCAATTAATATCGAAACAACGTTGTTGCTGAATATCCTCTTTTGCTATCAATTGTGAAATATCCATCGGTAATTTAAAATAACCTCCAGACAAGAAATACCCTTGTTCACGATAATTCAAATGAACCTCAACAAAATCGTTACGGGGTATACAATCGCCATCAGTAAATATCAAATAATCTGAGTTTGATGCAACAATAGCCTTGTTTAGAATTTGGGATTTTTGAAAGCCATTATCTTCATGCCATACATGAACTATAGAAATTCCTAATTCTTTTTGCAATCTATCCAGCAACTCTTTAGTTGCAGGTCTTGAACCGTCATCTGCAATAACAACTTCAAAATTACTTTCTGTTTGAACACTAAAACCTATAAGCACTTTTTCTAACCAGGCTTCGGCATTATAAGTACTCATTATTACTGATGCTTTCATCTATACTATTTTCAACAAATGTAACTATATTTCTTTTTTCAATTAAATCGGCAAAAAGCAAAACCTAAGACTTCCAGAACTTCAATTTCTTTTTTAATCGCTTCTTTCTCTCAAAACCTTCTCTAAATTGATAGGCTTCTTCCCATATTCTTTCGAAAATCTCCTCAGGGCTTCTCTCTGAGTATAATTTAGAATATTCATCACTCATTATTGCAATCATTTCTTTTTTGGATGTAAGACGTCTTAAATTTTTCATACGTTGTTCAAAGTTCATCTCGGTATGAAACTGCATCCTATTTAAATCAACCAAATAAAAATGATACTGTCCATTTTCCCCTTTATTAATTAATGTATTTCCTGGCGAATGATCTAAAAACTCGATTCCTTTCTCGTGTAATTCAAATGAAAAACGGGTAAATTGGCGCAAAATATTCTCATGATCAGGATAATCCGGAATCAAAATTAATTCTCTATAAGTTAAATCTACTTCAAGATGCTCACTTGCATAATAGCTGTCGTTTAAGCCTAACCAATTGGAATTTTCAACAAAAGCCACCGGCTGCGGCGTTCCTATTCCTTTTTCCAATAAAATAGTGGCAAATTCAAACGATCTTCGGGCTTTTGATTTTCTAAAATATTTATAAACAATTCGATTTACTAAATGGGGCACTTTAAAGGATTTAATATTTATAGTTTTATCCTCTAATTTAAAAAGCTTAATCGTATTGCGCTTTCCATCACCAAAAAGAATTCCTGAGGTTTTAAAGTTTTCTATCATTTGCAACACAGTTGCAGCAGAATTCTCAAATTGTGAATCAATTTTTATAATCATTCTTGATGAATTTTTAAGAGGAACAAAGATACAGATTGCTTACAACTATTCCTATCAATAAAACTGAGACTTTTTTTTCTAGTATTTTCAAGAATAAAATAGTTTTCAGTTGCTGCGAAATATAATTTTTAAAATTTATTATTCGTTTCTTTGCAGTCTGAATTTTCGACAATCCTTTTTTCAAAATTACAATGGAAAATATCAACGAAGAAATACACAAAGCATTTGAAATTATAAAAGAAGGCGGTATTATTCTATACCCTACCGATACTGTTTGGGGCATTGGTTGTGATGCTACCAATCCTGAAGCCATTGCCAAAATTTACAAACTCAAACAACGTGAAGAAACTAAAAGCATGATTGTTTTGGTCAATGGCGAAAGAATGATTTACAATGTCTTCAAAGAAATTCCGGAAGTTGCCTGGCAAATTATTGATTTATCCGAAAAACCAACGACTTTAATTCTGGATCAACCTCGAAATGTAGCCAAAAACATCATTGCTGCAGATAATACTTTGGCTGTACGTTTAGTCAAAGAACCTTTTTGTTATAAACTATTGGAACGAATGAAAAAACCTTTGGTTTCCACTTCGGCTAATATCTCCGGCGAGCCCACCCCAAAATCATTCAAAGAAATCAGTCCCGAAATTATAAAAGGTGTAGACTATGTTGTAAATTTGCACCGCGAAAAAATTTGCCAGAATCCTTCAACCATCATCAAGTTGACTAACGATTCTCAGGTGAAGATTATTAGAAAATAATTAATGAGCCACGAATTCACGAATTATATTTAAACAAAAAAAATTTAATGACACAAATTATACACAAAGAAGAAAGTTTTCAATTAATGGGAATTCTTTTTGAGATCCATAAAAATTTAGGTGGAGGCTTTTCTGAAATTGTTTATAAAGATGCTTTAGAATATGAATTAAAAAAATTAAATATCCCTTTCGAAAGAGAAAAAGAATATACTGTTCAATACAAAGACATTATCTTAAATCATAAATTTTATGCAGATTTCGTGGTATATGATACAATTATTTTAGAACTAAAATCATGTGATAAATTAGATTCAAAACATATTGCTCAATGCATTAATTACTTAAAAGTTTCGTCAAACAAACTAGCAATTTTAGCCAATTTTAATAACAACTCACTTGAATACAAAAGAATAGTTTTGTAAAATCAAGGAAAAAATTTGTGCCATTTTAAAGAAAAAAATAAATACTATTTAATTCGTGAATTCGTGGCAAGTAAACTATGAACTACAAAGAATCCTTACACCATCCTATTTTCGAAATTATTTCTCAAGCTTCAAAAGAATTGAATGTTGACAGCTACGTAATTGGTGGTTTTGTAAGAGATTTAATTTTAGGTCGCAACTTCAAAAAAGACATCGACATTGTTGCTGTTGGAAGCGGAATCGAATTAGCTCTTAAAGTATCCGAATTACTTCCAAAAAAACCAAAAGTTCAGGTTTTCAAAAACTATGGAACTGCCATGTTGCGCTATGAAGATACCGAAATTGAATTTGTAGGTGCCCGAAGAGAATCCTACACACGTGACAGCCGCAATCCAATTGTGGAAAACGGTACACTTGAAGACGATCAAAACAGAAGGGATTTCACCATCAATGCCTTGGCTTTATCTTTAAACGAAGCTAATTTTGGAACGCTATTAGATCCATTTAATGGTTTGATTGACATGGAAAACAAGATTCTAAAAACACCTTTAGATCCAGATATTACCTATTCTGACGACCCATTGCGTATGATGCGTGCCATTCGATTTGCCACCCAATTGAATTTTGATATTGAAGAAAATTCACTTCAGGCCATCACAAAAAACGCCGAACGTATCAAAATCATTTCCGGAGAACGAATTGTTGATGAATTGAACAAAATTTTGTCAACTCCGAAACCTTCTATTGGTTTTTTACACTTATACAAAACCGGACTTCTGGATATTTTAATTCCTGAATTAACCGCTTTAAATCAGGTAGAAGAAATTGAAGGACAAACACATAAAAACAATTTTTACCATACCTTGGAAGTGGTAGACAACATTTGTCCAAATACAGACGATGTTTGGTTGCGTTGGGCGGCATTATTACACGATATCGGTAAAGCACCAACAAAAAAATTCAACAAAAAACAAGGTTGGACCTTTCACGGACATGAGTTTTTAGGTGGAAAAATGGTCAAAAAACTTTTTGAACGCCTGCATATGCCTTTGAATCAAAAAATGAAATTTGTCCAAAAAATGGTCATTATGAGCTCTCGTCCAATTGTTTTAGCCCAAGATATCGTAACCGATTCAGCAGTACGAAGATTAGTTTTTGATGCCGGAGAAGATGTAGAAAACTTAATGACCCTTTGCGAAGCGGATATTACCACCAAAAACCCGGCAAAATTCAAGAAATACCATAAAAACTTCGAAATAGTACGTAAAAAAATCGTTGAAGTTGAGGAAAAAGATTCCATCCGTAATTTCCAACCACCGATTACCGGAGAACAAATTATGGAAATCTTTGATTTGAAACCATCACGCGAAATTGGTATTCTGAAAGAGGCTGTAAAAGAAGCTATATTGGAAGGAGAAATCCCGAATGAATATGAAGCTGCCTATCAATTTGTTTTAAAACGTGCTGAAAAACTGGGATTGCAAAAAGTAAAATAAGCCCCAAAAAGTAAAGAATATAAAATGAAAAAAGAGAATAAATCCGTGATTATCTGGCTGCTATCCGGCTGCTTATTAATTTTTCTGATGGTTGTTGTTGGTGGAATTACCAGACTTACCAATTCCGGTCTTTCTATGACCGACTGGCATTTGGGCAAAGACACCTTCCCCCCTCTTACTGAGGCAAAATGGCAGGAAGCCTTTGAGCACTACAAACAATTTCCGGAATACCAGAAAATCAATCAATTCAAAGAAGGTGGTTTTACACTTTCAGACTATAAACAAATCTATTTCTGGGAATGGTTTCACCGATTTATCGCCAGAATTTTGGGAATTGTTTTCATCATCCCATTTGTATGGTTTTTGATTAAAAAGAAACTGGATCAACCAACCATCAAAAAATCACTTATCCTTTTAGGAATGGGAGCTTTGCAAGGCTTCTTTGGATGGTTTATGGTAAAAAGCGGATTGATTAACGATCCTGATGTGAGCCATTTCAGATTAGCGCTACACCTTACTTTTGCATTCATCACTTTTGCCTATACACTTTGGGTTGCCTTAGATTTGATTTACCCAGCAAAAAGAAACGTTGAAAAAGCACTACGTAGCATTGCCCGATACGCTTTATTCTTTTTATTATTACAAATTATATATGGAGGTTTTGTTGCAGGTCTAAATGCTGGTTTAATCCACAATCACTGGCCATTAATGAGCGACGGACAATTTATCCACGATAGTGTTTTCTTAGAACAAGACAGTCTTTTATTAAGTTTTACAGAAGGAAAAAGCGGGGTTCAGTTTATCCACAGAACTTTAGCCTATGTAGTGGTTGCAATGATGTTATTTTTATATTTCAAAAGCAAAAAATACAATCTGGACAACAACCAGAAAACAAGCATCCAAATACTTGTATTTCTTGTTTTTGTACAATTTGCACTAGGTGTATTCACTTTACTCTACGGAGTACCTCTATGGCTCGGTTTAATCCACCAAATTAATGCTTTTTTCCTTTTATCTGCAATGACATACAGTCTACACAGATTGTCTAAGTAGTATTTTTTGACTATATTTATATAGACTATATTGTCGCATTTCCTTATTCACTTATAGAAATGTCCAAACTTGCTACAAATGACAAATTTCTCGATTTCTCTGATTACGGAAGAACAGCAGGAACAAAAATAGCCAAAACACTAAAAAACACGGACTTCACACCTATTCATATTACCCTGCTTTTTGGTGTTTTTGGTCTAATCGCAATCTATTGTATTATCTACAACCATCATTTCTTAGCCTGCCTTTTTTTAATCTTAAAATCTATTATTGATGCTGCTGATGGCGAATTAGCCCGAATCAAGAAAACCCCCTCTTACACTGGAAGATACCTTGACAGTTTATTTGACATGGCACTCAACTTTTTGTTTTTAACAGCTATTTTTAGCATTACAAGCCATTCTTTCCTGACAACTTTAGTAGCTTTCTTTTGCTTGGAATTACAAGGAACACTTTACAATTACTACTATGTAATTTTAAGATCAAAATGTAGTGGAGCTGACAAAACCAGTCAAATTTTCGAGGATAAAACTCCAAAAGCATTAGCTGGTGAAAGTCAAAAATGGGTTACTTTTTTATTCAAAATCTACAGTTATACCTATGGTTATTTTGATAAAATAATCCAGAAATTAGATAGTTCAGCACCTCAGCTAAAAACATTTCCACATTGGTTTATGACCCTAGTTTCGCTATATGGCCTCGGCTTTCAATTACTGCTAATCGGCTTGATGCTAGTGTTCCAATGGACCGAACACATTATACCTTTTTTCATAGCTTACACATTGCTAATACCCATTTTAATCACCATACGAAAAGTATATATAAAACAAAAAGAGTAAGCTAAAAGCCTACTCTTTCTATTTATATGGAGTAAAAAAACTATTTTTTTGCCTTAATACTACATCCAATTGCTTTAGTTACCTCTGGAGAAGGCGTTTTACCGCTTTCTAAAGCTGCAATAGCATTTTCAAGGTATTTGTCTTTTACATCAGCAGCGCTATCTACATTATCATCAATTGCACCTATGTATTTTACCACTCTGTTTTTATCTAACAAAAACACATGAGGCGTTTTGGTAGCTCCGTACTGTGGATAAATCTTTTGTCCTTCATCTAACATATAAGGAAATACAAAACCTTTTTCCTTTGCACGTTGTTGCATCATCTCATAGTTATCCGTTGGTTCAAGTACAGGATCATTTGGATTTATTGCTAATAAAATATACCCCTTAGATTTGTAATTTTTAGCTAAGTCATTAATACGAACTTCATATTTTTTAGCGAAAGGACAATGATTGCAAGTAAACACAATTATAAAGCCCTTAGCTTTCTTATAATCCGACATACTATACATTTTCCCGTCAACCGATTTTAATTTAAAATCAGTAGCCGTATCACCTATTTTGTATGGTGTTGGTCCTGTTGTTGTAAATGCTGTCGCAATAACAACTGAAAGAAATAACAATAAAGCCGATAAATTTTTCATAATTTAAAATTGTTAATTGATAATTGAATTCACATATTGATTTAATTCTTCATAAGCGGAAAAGGTCTTTTCAACAAAATATTTCTTTCCGTTTTTGATAATTAAAGTCGCCGGAATTGATCCAGACCAATCTTTATTTACGGTTGGTAACCATGTATCATAATCCTTATCGACAAGTAAAACAACCTGCGATTTAATATTTTTTTTATTTAAAAACGGAAGCAAATCTGTCTCATATTGACTCTTAAAATCCAAGCTTACCAACACCACTTTCATCTCTTTTTTCTCTGAATTGAGTTGTTCAAAATAAGGCAATTCTTCTACACAAGGATGACACCAAGTAGCCCAAAAATTCACTACATAAGTAGCGTTTTCATCTCTCAAAACTGTCTTTTCTAAATCGGAATACGAATCAAAAACAGCTACTTTTTGAGCTTGAATTGAACCCGAAAACAAGAATATTGCTACTAACAAAATGCAACATTTCATACTTACAAATTTGAATTAATAAGCTAACGAATTTACAATCTTTAAATTGTTTTCTCCCTTTTCCTAACAAAAATTATTAGTCACAATCACTAAAAAACAGCACAAAAAACCCTTCTTAAAAGTATCTTTTAAAAACCAAAAAAAAACAGCTTTTCAACAAGCAAAAACCGATCAAAAACCATCCCATTTAACAGTTAAAAAAACAATGCTTTTCTCAACCAAATTCCAACATTTTTACAACATCTTTTCACGTCCAAAAAAGCACTAAAAAAAGACTTGAAAAAGCAACCAAAAACCATTCCGATAAATCAACATTTTTGACCTCAAACCAACTACAAAAAAACCAATTAAAACTTCAACAAAACAGAATACAAAAAAATACTACCCAAAAAAAACAACATCAAATCCGAAATTTCAAAACCCTTCTTTTCCTGAAAAATAAAATATAAAAAAGAACATTTAAACATCTTTTTTATTACTTAAAAATCAATTGAAAATTCCCTAAAAAACAAAGACGTATATAAAATTAAATTTTACTTTTAAAAAACATAACTTCAATTTTATATTCACTTTTTAGAAAGGTTTAAAAAAATAAAATTTTCACTAAAATCAATCAAAATTCACTGAAAAATCCAAAAAATCTCAAAAAAATCACTATAGAAATAATTTATAGTAAATGTTTAAAATATTATTTTCCAGTATTTTAAAAACAATCATTTAAACCTTAAATTAAAATATATAATTTTGACCTTATTTTAAGAAACCAACAATAGAAATCTTATTTTTAAAAAAATATCACCGAAATAAAAAAACAAATTAAATATATCTATTTAAACAATTACTTTAAGCCCCCCCTTGTAAGTTATACTCAAAAAAAAGTTTTGCACCCTCTCCTAAGACTGAAAATCCCATGATTTTAAACTTCAAAAAACAAGCTTCAAAAATCTCCTCATGAACACAAACACTCCTATTGTTTAAAATTTGTTTTCTTTAAAAAAAGCACAAGTTTATTTTTTTCAGCTATCTTTACAAGAACCAAAAACAACACAAAAAACCAGCTTCAACAACCTCTTTTTTTGATATTTTTAAGCCTCGAAAACAACTACAAAAAGAACAACTTTTAAGTTCAATTTCACAGCTCAAAATCAGTAAAAAAACGTAGTAAAAAGCAAGCCCAAAAAACGCTAAAAAAATATGAAAACAGAGAGAGAAAAAATGATCGACGGTGAGTATTATTTAGCAGGTGATCCTGCCCTCATAAAAGACCGAAGAAGAGCTAAAAATTTATTGCATCGATTAAACATAACCGAATACCGAGTAACCAAAAAAGCAAGAGAAATTTTAAACGAACTAATTCCAAACGCAGGTCAAAATTTATACATCGAACCACCTTTTCACTGTGATTATGGTTACAACATTTTTTGCGGAGACAATGTCTATTTTAATGTCGACTGCGTAGTCCTCGATTGCGCAAAAGTCACTATCGGTTCTAACGTATTTATTGCACCCAAAGTTCAGCTTTACACTGCCACTCACCCGCTCAATGCAGAACTCAGAAAAACACTTGAAAATGCCTTACCAATTTCTATTGGTGACGATTGTTGGATAGGTGGAAATTCCATCATTTGTCCTGGGGTAACCATTGGAAAAGGATGTGTAATTGGAGCAGGTTCGGTTGTTACTAAAAACATTCCTGATAACTCTCTTGCTGTTGGCAACCCTGCCAAAGTCATTCGAAAACTAAATCAATAAAATTAGTAATGCTACAACTTAACCAAATCCATCATGTTGCCATCATCTGTTCGGATTATGAAAAATCAAAAGAATTTTATACTGAAATTCTAGGTTTAAAAATTATCCAAGAGGTTTATCGAAAAGAACGTCAATCCTACAAACTCGATTTAGCACTAAATAATAATTACTGCATCGAACTATTTTCTTTCCCTAGTCCACCAAAGAGAATTTCCAGACCTGAAGCCTGCGGATTACGTCATCTCGCATTTGCAGTAACCAATCTTGATGATACCATTACTTTCCTAAACACTAAAAAAATCAATAGCGAACCCATTCGTATTGACGAATTTACCAACAAACGATTCACTTTTATTTGCGACCCTGATGAACTTCCGATTGAATTTTACGAACTGTAATTCTTTTTAACTTAATTTTATTATAACAAAACAGCCTTCTTTTTTAAATTTCAATTTGTTTTAGGTAATTTCGCATCCGTTTTTAACATTTTGTTGTAAAATTCTAATTAAAAATGCCTACTCGCAAAATCAAACGAGGTTACCGCAAAACACGTTACATTCTTTACAGAGAAACACTAATTGATTACAAAGAACAATTTTGGTCTTTCATAGGTTCATTTGTTGGAATTGGGCTTATCGCCTATTTTCAAAGTCAGCAATTTTCACAGCATGATATTGTTTACCTAATTGGCTCCTTTGGAGCTACGAGTGTATTAGTTTTTGGAATTATCGAAAGCCCCTTTTCTCAACCACGCAATTTAGTCGGAGGACATCTTATTTCGGCATTTATAGGCGTAACCGTTCATAAACTATTTCCCGAAACATTATTCTTAGCCGCACCATTAGCTGTTTCTTTATCAATTGTAACAATGCAAATCACAAAAACACTACACCCACCAGGAGGAGCTACTGCTTTGATAGCGGTTATTGGCACACAAAAAATAAAAAGCTTAGGTTATTGGTACATACTGTCTCCTGTATTAAGTGGCGTAGTAATCCTGTTGCTCACCGCTTTAGTTTTTAACAATATGACATCAAGCCGAAAGTACCCTGCACACAGCACTTACCACAAGCGCTATCTTAAGACTATCAAACGATTCATCAAAAACAACTAACTCATTATCAAAACTTATTTGATTTTTTGATAAAATTTCACAAATCGCATTGGGATTAAAAAGGATTAAATGTACCTTTGGCTTTTTATAAAAAACAACGATTATGGTTTATAAATTTAGAGTAATCTTAGACGCCGAAGAAGATATTTTTAGAGATATCGCCATCTTGGAAGACGATACTTTAGAAGATTTACACAATGCAATCTTCAACTCTTTTGGATTTGATGGTATGGAAGTCGCTTCTTTTTACACTTGTGATGAAACTTGGAATCAAGAAGATGAAATTTCACTTTTTGACACTGGTGATGTTCCTGGCGAACAAAGAATCATGAGTGATTATAAACTTTCGGACATTCTTGACAAAGAAAACACTAAAATCATCTATGTTTATGATTTTATCAACATGTGGACATTCTTAGTAGAATTGGCAGCAATCGAAGAACAAACCGCCGGGGCAACTTATCCGGAAACACTATTTGCCCATGGAGAAATGCCAGATGAAGCTTTAGAGAAAAACTTTGAAGCAGATAATGCAGATGATTTTTATGACGAATTTGAAGATGGCTTAGACGATGACGACATGGATATGTTTGAAGGAGACGACAGCTACGAAGATTACGGCTTTGAAGAAAATTGGAACTAGAATGACCCGATAAAAATTATTCAAGAGCCAAGATGAAAGACCTCTAAAAAAACAGTCTTTTTTCTTGGCTCTCGCATCTAAAAACACAAACAAAACATGATCAATCTATTCAACGCACACATCGAGACACTTTCTATTCACAGAGTAGGAAATAAAAGCCGAAATGAGGCTATCTTTTTATCAGAGCAACCTTTTAGCTTACAAGATGAAATTGTTCCGCTAATCAAAGAATTCTTTTTGAAACCTTTTAGAGAAAAAGAGGAAAACTATTATCAATTTGCACACGAAGTGGATCTGGATTACAATGACATGTATAAGTATGCCACGGAAATTTTTGATAACCCAAATAATGTACACGAGGTTTCTAAAAAAATCACCAAACACTTATTCGAACAATCCAACCATCCTCATATTAAAAATGGTGAAGTTTATGTAGCTCATATCACTAATGTAAACATCGATAACACTCCAGTAGATGTTATTGGTATATTCAAAAGTGAGTTACAATCAGACTTTTTACAATTCGAAGAAAAAGCTTCTAATCTGGAAATGATTCTACAACAAGGAATCAACTTAAACAAATTAGATAAAGGCTGTTTAATATTTAATCATAAAAAAGAAGAAGGATACAAGATCTTAACGGTAGACAGTAACCGTTATGACGCCCGCTACTGGTTAGAACATTTTTTATCAGTTGATGCTTTTGAAGATGAAAACTTTATCACTAAAAAATACTTGAAATTTTGCCAAGGTTTTGCCAAAGATGTCGTTTTTCCTGCCGAAGATAAAAAAGAAGAAGTAATGTTTATGAACCGTTCGGTAAACTATTTTGCAAAGAACGATCAATTTGAAGAACAAAACTTCTTAAACGAAGTAATAGACAATCCTGATCTGATTCCTGAATTCAAAAACTATAAAGTTGATAAAGGGGAAAAATACAGCATTGAAGACGTTACTTCATTCCCTATTGCTAATGCAGCAGTAAGCGACGCCAGAAAATCTATCAAAAACGTCATCAACTTAGATACAAATATTCAAATCAAAATGGATTTTATCAATCCTGAAAGTGCTGAAAAATTTGTAGAGAAAGGTTGGGACGAAGAAAAACAAATGTATTACTACTTAGTATATTTCAACAAGGAACAAAAGTCTTAGTAAAACTAATTCTTTCTCATCATTTCATTAATCTCCAATTGCTTAGTCAGTTGGAGATTTTTTTTAAAATCACTATACAAAAAATAAGTTTATACTTATGAAATTTTAAAAAAACAGTGCTTAGTCGATTTTTTAAGTAGTTTTATCTATGTTTTTATATATTTATAACACCCTAATCAAAACAAACTACTTATATTATGGATTTTAAAGAAATAAAAACACTTATAACTAGTAAAAAAGTTTTTTGCTCCGTTTTTGGTCATAAAATGATAACCTCAAGAAATATCACCAATCATCTAAAAGAATACAGATGTACAGTATGCCAAATGGAATTAACCAATGACGAAGAAGGTGATTTAACCTATCTTACTCCAGAATTAAAAGAAGTAAACGAAGCCTTGGTTCATTTTTACCAAAAAAAGCTTTTGGTTAAACAACATTAATAATTCTACTTTCTCTTAACACAATCAAACCAAGATAATTCACTATTTTTGTAAGCTAAACAAAGACAAGATGAATCATCGTTTATTTAAAGAGAGTCCATTCAAAACCTTAATTTCTTTTCATAAACTCATTGAGGCTCTGGAAGAAATTGCCTTATCTGATGTTGATTACCGCTCTAATTATGCCAAATCTTTACTGAAAGAAATAGAGCCAATTCCTGAATTCAGAACTGGAATTGAAGATTTTTCAATCATCACTAATAACAAAAAAATTATTAGGAACTTATTGGCCGATTTATTCCCTACAGCTCTTACTAATAATGAAATTAAGGCTGTTACTATTCCGTTTCAAAATATTACTTTCAATTATACTAAGAGATTCAAAAAAATCATTAAAAACGCCGGTAATTTTGATTTAACCATAACCGATTTCAATGAAGATCAATTTTATGTTTTAAGTTGTATCCTTATTTTAAACGCTTACTACAATCAAAATTTTGATTACAACAAACCCTTATTTTACGATATCCCGGATGCAAATGGCGTAATTTATCATTATCGTATATTATACAATGCTGATTTCATGGAAATATATCCAATGAAAGAAGCTCCTATATTAAGTCAAGAAGATATAGACGAATTAATGGACAACTTTGAAAACGTAGCTTTATGGAAAGAAAAATTTCCCTTAGAAAGCTGGGTTTTAAAAGGCTTTGGAATCATTAGTTTATTTGACGCTACTAAAGAAACAGCTATTTCTAATCTAAAAAGTAATCTTTTAAAAAGAGACAAAAAAACCGATGAAAATGAAAACTCGATTGAGAACATTTTCAGATCTTTTTTTAAAATTCCCGATTTAAGAATTGGAATTAGCATTTACAATGATGATGAAAAAACGTTCAGCAAATTACCTTATGAAAAAGCTAAAATCGGTAGTTTTATTCTTCAAAACACTCCTGATATGGAATGTTGTAATGCTTTCCTGAATTGTCCTGCAAACAAGCTTTTAGACACAAAAGAATGCTTTACCATTTCCAATGTAGAAGCTTTTGGAGAAATTCCGGGAAATGAAAAATTGGCAGAAGTATTATTAAATCAAAACATCAAAAGCTGTATTTTTACCCCAATTGTAAAAGACAATAAATTACTGGGAATTATCGAATTGGTTTCGGCTACACCAAGACAACTAAACAGTATTAATGCCAACAACCTTAATTTAATACTGCCTAACATTGTTAATACTCTGGAACGTTATGATACCGATTATCAAAACCAAATTGAAGCAATAATCCAACGTGAATACACTGCAATTCACTCCAGTGTATACTGGAAATTTAAAGCCGAAGCACAAAAATATTTACAAACCAAAGAATCCAGCAAAGACTATAACTTCAAAGAAATCGTTTTTAAAGAAGTCTATCCTCTTTATGGACAAATTGATATAAATGGTTCTTCTGAACACAGAAACAATACCGTAAAAGA
>JALRGZ010000310.1 GCA_023253295.1 Flavobacterium sp. | reverse complement strand
GGATATATGAGTCAAATACATAGTTCAAAGCAAAAGACAATATCACAAATCGTCAAAGAATTTATAACAGATGACTTATTTTCAAAACGATTACTATTAATACAATTACTTATAAAATCGGATAATTATGAAAACCAATATTTGATTAAAAAATACCAAGAAACATCTGGCGAAGTTGGTGAAGACGTAGTTGCATGGACACAAGATCCAGAAAATATTGGTAAATGCCGTAGGTTTTGGTGGAAATGCGGTAAGTGTTTTGTTGAGTATTTAAATTTTTAGCGGTAGATTTTTTACTGATCATTAACTTCCAACTCTCTTAGTTTTTCGTAAACGAGATTGCTTTCAAAACCTCTTCTTAGCATATAGTCACAGAATTTTTTTCTTTTTTTGAGTGAATTGGTTTCCCGAATCGATTCCCAATGTCTGTTGGCTAAAGTTTCGAAAGTATCATAATATTCTTCCGGACTAATTTCTTTTAATGCAATATTAATTAAAGTTTGATTGATGCCTCTGAATTTCAATTCATTGGTAATTCTAATTTTTCCCCAATGTTTAATTCGGTGTTTTCCTCTTGCAAAACTACAGGCAAAACGCTCTTCGTTAAGAAAATTGTCGTTGATAAGATGTGCCATTATTTGATCTATTTCTTCCGAATTCATTTTCATGCTTCGCAATTTTTGCTCTACTTCTTCATGACAACGGTCTTGATACGCACAATAATGTTCGAGTTTTTGAATGGCTTCTTTGATTGTATAAGTATCTTTCATTTTAAATGGAAAGTAGTATTTTAAAACAATTTGTTGTAAATAATTGATTTTAAATTTTTTAAAAAATCACCAAATACAGGTATTGTAAGAATTATATTTCGTTATTAAATTTAGGTTACTTGATATTGATATTTTTTTGAGGCAAGTTACTAGATTTTATCTGTTTGTAGCAAATAGAAGAATTCTATTTTTAAATGATTTTTTTTTTCGGATTGAGGTAAAATTCATTTGGAAACAGGTGGTAGTGATGTTGTTTTTTAGCTACTCTTTTGTCAAGGTTCAGAATTTTCAAATTTTAATTTGATTGATATGAAGCCAATTTTACTTTCGATTGTTATTTGTTTTTTTATCCTATCGAATTGTCATGCAAAATGTATGGATACTGATACCGTAAATCTAGGGTCACTAATAACGACACAGCCATTAGATCAGTTAGACTGTGAAGGAGCTTCAGTTAAGTTTAAAGTAATTGCTTCGGGTTCAGGATTAACGTATACTTGGCAGTATAAAAGACCAACAGATGTAGGTTTTATTATTCTTACAGGTTCAGAAAGTAATACTTCTTATCCATCTTCAGGAGAAATAAAAATTGATAATGTGGGTAGTGCGCAATATCCTGATGGTACTCAGTTTCAAGTAGAGGTTTCTAATGGAAGTGTAAGTGAAATTTCAAATAGTGCTACGCTTTCTGTAAACGAAATTGTTAGTCTTTCGGGAGGAACCAATGTAAAACAGTGTTATGGTACTAATTATTCGTATACCGTTGCTACTTCTTATCCTGCTAATGTAGTTTCGTATCAATGGAAAAAATCTGTAGTTTCAGGGGTTTGGGATGTGATTAGTGATGGTGGTGCTTATTCAGGTTCTACAACAGCGACATTAAATATTACAGCTGGAACTCCAGCGGAATCCGCAGAATATCGTGTTTATATTACTTTTACATCTTCAGGAACCGATTGTAATACAGCTAGTTATTCCAGAACGAGAATGCTTACTTTTTTACCCCTCTTAACAACACCTGTGGTGGATATTACTCAGCCAACTTGTTTAACGCCTACAGGAACTATTAGTGTAAGTATTCAAAGTGTTAGTGATACTTATAGTTTTGATAATGGACTAACTTATCAGGCTAGTAATGTGAAATCAGGTTTAGCAATTGGTTCTTATGATGTGATTATAAAAAACGAAAAAGCTTGTGTGTCTCCAATATTAACTTGTCAAATAATAAGTGAAACCTCCATTTGGGATGGAACAACTTGGCTAAACGGTGACCCAAATACTGATAGAAGAATTGTTTTTAATGCTGATTTTTCATCTACTTCTAATTTAGAAGGTTGTTCTTGTCAAGTGGCAAATGAAGCTAAAGTAGTGATAAATGGAGACCATACATTGAAAGTGACCGATGCTGTAGCTGTTTCAAGTGGTAGTTTGACTTTTGAGAATAACGCTAGTTTGGTTCAGATTAATGATGCGGCCATTAATACCGGTACTATTAATTATAAACGATTTACCAGTCCAGTTAGACGTTATGATTTTACGTTTTGGTCATCTCCTGTCATTGGTCAAACATTAAAAGATTTATCGCCTAATACATTATCTGATAAATATTATGGTTATAATCCTAATGTGGGTTGGATAATTTATTATAATGGAGATGAAACTATGGAATCAGGAAAAGGATATTCGGTACGAGCACCACAAACATTTAGTACAACTGATGCTGCAATGGATACTAATCCAGTATTTACTGGTGTTCCAAATAATGGGATAATTAATTTGTCTTTAGCTGCTAATATGATTTATCTACTAGGGAATCCCTATCCTTCAGCTTTGGATGCTGATATGTTTTTGGATGCAAATTCAACTGTTTTAGAAGGAACACTTTATTTTTGGACTCATAATACGCCGCCAAGTAAAACGATAGTAGGAGATGCTGTCTATAATTACACATCCGATGATTACTCAACTTATAATAGGACAGGAGGAGTTGTTACAAGTGCTTCTGCAATTTCAGGGGGCGATTTTTTGTTAGGAAAAATAGCCGCAGCTCAAGGTTTTTTTGCTCCATCAAGCACTAATGGTGGAACATTGATATTTAATAATAGTATGCGGGTTGAAGGTGGAGTTTCCGGGGTGAATAATTCGCAGTTCTTTAAAAGGGAAACCTCTTTCAAAGGGATTTCATTGATTCAACCTAATAAAAATCGAATTTGGTTGAATTTAACCAACAAAGAAGGAGTCTTTAAACAAATGTTGATAGGTTATATTGCGGGGGCAACTAATGATTATGATGCAGGTTTTGATGGTGTTTCATATGGAGGAAACCAGTATGTGGATTTCTATAGTGTGAATAATACAGTGAATTTAGCTATTCAAGGCAGAGCTTTCCCTTTTGTTAAAAAGGATAGTGTTGTTTTAGGTTATAAATCAATTATTAAAGGAGATTTTGAAATTAGTATAGCTCATACAGATGGAATTTTAGATACTCAGCAAGTTTTTATTGAAGATACTTATTTAAACATATTGCATGATTTGAAGAAAACGTCTTATGTGTTTAATACAGAAAAAGGAATTTTTAATAATCGTTTTATATTGCGATTTACAGATGAAACTAGTATTGAAAAAGCTGAATTAACAGCTCCCGAATTAGATGAAGATTTGTTGGTGTCAGTATGTGATAAGATAATTAAAATCAACTCTTGTGAAGAGTTGATTTCAAAAATCAGTATTTATAATATTTTAGGTCAGCTTGTTTATCAAAATAATGAAGTGAAAACGAATGAGTTTTTAATAGAAGATTTAAATATTGGGCATCAGGTTTTAGTCGTCAAAGTGGCTTTAGTTAATGAAGAAGTTCATTTGGTCAAGATTGTTTATTAATAAAAAAGTAAAATTTTATTTCATCCCAACTGCGTTTTGTAGTTGGGATTTTTTTATGAAATATTTTGGAGATGATTTTCGAAAGTGGTAGAAACGTTTTTTGGTTTAGTTATTTTTTAATAATTTTTATACTTAAGTCCTTTGTTTATAGGGGCTAAGAAGTGTTAAAAATGCACTTTAACGACAAAACAAGTACATCAACGTTTTTAGTTTTTTGAACGAAAAATTACATCTAATCTTGTCTCATAATTAATGTTTGACTGATTGAAGATTAAAGTTTTAAAGGCTTGCCTGCCCCAAATTAAAGACGTTATGAAATCTAATTTTACTTTTAATAAGTTATTATCACTTTTTGTTTTTTTATTTTTTGCAGTTACTGCATTTTCTCAAACAACTGGAGATTATCGTTCAAATACAACTTCAGGAAGTTGGACTTTGTTGTCTAGTTGGCAATATTTTAATGGTACTTCATGGGTAACTCCATCGGGTACTTCGCCACAAGGATATCCTGGACAGTATACTGGTACTGGAGCAGTTTTAATACAAGCTGGTCATACAAT
>JALRGZ010000276.1 GCA_023253295.1 Flavobacterium sp. | reverse complement strand
CTTTGAAAATTCCATATACTTCTTTGATTTTGTTAGGAGCAATTCCTAAACCTGTACAAGCACCTGCTGCTGTAGTGTTAGAAGAAGTTACAAATGGGTAAGTACCAAAATCCACGTCAAGTAAAGAACCCTGAGCTCCTTCACATAGAATAGATTTCCCTGCTTTTTGAGCTTGGTACATGTATTCTTCACTATCAATAAATTCTAATTTTTTGATTTCTTCGATAGCTTCAAAAAACTCAGCTTCAAGTTCCTCTAAGTTATATTGTAATTCTACACCGTAGAAAGCAATCATTGCTTCGTGTTTATCGGCAAGAGAGCGGTATCTTTCTTTGAAATCTTCCAATTCGATATCACCTACACGTAATCCGTTTCTACCGGTTTTATCCATGTAAGTTGGTCCAATTCCTTTAAGAGTAGAACCAATTTTAGCTTTACCTTTAGAAGCTTCAGAAGCAGCGTCTAATAAACGGTGTGTAGGTAAGATTAAATGTGCTTTTCTGGAAATGATTAATTTCTTTTTGATATCGATATCAAATTTAGCTAAACCTTCGATTTCTTTTTGAAATACAACAGGGTCAATTACAACACCATTTCCGATAATATTTACCGCCGATTTATGGAAAATTCCGGAAGGAATGGTTCTAAGTACGTGTTTAATTCCGTCAAATTCTAAAGTATGTCCGGCATTTGGGCCACCTTGAAAACGAGCAATAATATCGTAATTTGAGGTAAGAACGTCAACAATTTTTCCTTTTCCTTCATCTCCCCATTGTAATCCTAGTAATAAATCTACGGTCATTTTTAATTTATTTATTTAATCCTTAATTTGTTTTGGCGAGTTTTTAACGCCTTTATAACTAAATGTTTTTATTGATTCTCTTCTTTATTTTCTTCGGTTGCAGGCTTTTTTTTGGTGCCGTAAAAATACAACGAATGATTGGTAATTTCTACATCAAAAATTTCTTCAATTGTTTTTTTGATGGTTTGAATTCTAGGGTCACAAAACTCAATAACTTCACCAGTATCGGTCATTATAATATGATCGTGCTGTTTGTCAAAATAGGATTTTTCATAGTGTGCCTGATTTTGTCCAAATTGGTGTTTACGTACCAAAGCACAGTCTAATAATAATTCTATTGTGTTGTATAGGGTAGCTCTACTGACACGGTAGTTTTTGTTTTTCATTTTGATGTATAGATTTTCTATATCAAAATGTTCTTCGCTTTCATAGATTTCTTGAAGTATAGAGTAACGTTCAGGCGTTTTTCTGTGGCCATTTTTTTCAAGATACATTGTAAAAACATTTTTTACAATCTCTTGGTTTTTGTTGTTATTTGAGGAAATCAGTGTCATATTCGGCAAAGATAAATTATTATTTTAATAGTTTTCAAGTTTAAATGCTTATAAGAGAATAATTTTGTTCTTTTTTATTTAGAAATACATTTTTGCTTTTAAAAAGAATTAAAAAATAAACTATGTATTAATTCTTATAAACTCTGGTAACCCTGTCTATTCCGTCAATTTTTTTGATGTTATCAATTAGCTTTTTCAAAATAGTGATGTTTTGCACAATTACAGTTAATTGTCCTTTAAAAAGCCCTGCCTCACCACTTAAAGAGATACTCTGAATATTGACATTCATATTGTTTGAAATTACTTTTGTCAGTTCGTTAGTAAGACCAATCGTATCCATACCGGTAATGTTTAAAGTGGCTTTAAATTCCTGTTGGGAAGAATCAATCCATTTCGCCTGCATTATACGGTAAGCATAATTCGATTGCAAAGAAATAGCATTTGGGCAATCTTTTTTATGAACTTTAATTCCCTCGTTAATAGTAACAAAACCAAAAACCTGATCTCCGGGTATAGGATTACAACAGCTGGCCAATTTATAGTCTAATTTATCCTGTTCTTTTCCAAAAACAAGCAAGTCATAATTATTATTGATTACAGGCTTGTGGATGTCACTATCAGCAGTATTTCCGCCACGTTTGATTTTATTTTTAAAGAAATTGATTAAAGTGTTGCTTTTTTGAGCAGCAAAGTCTTTTAATTGTTGGTTGTCAATAGTACCTAAACCTACGCGGTAATACAAATCCAAGCTAGTTTTAAGGTGAAAAAAGTTAACTAATTCGTTCGTTACCGATTCATTTAGAGTGATTTTTAGATGTTTTAATTTTCGGGTAAGTACTTCTTTTCCTTCTTCGGCAATTTTCTTGGTGTTTTCGTTAAGAACGTTTTTGATTTTATTCTTCGCTCTGGAAGTCGTTACATAGTCTAGCCAGTTTGCTGTAGGTTTTTGATTTGGTGAAGTGATAATTTCTACCTGATCTCCACTTTTTAATTCGTGATTTAAAGGGACTAATTTTCCGTTTACTCTTGTTCCACGGGTTTTGATTCCAATTTCGGAGTGAATACTGAATGCAAAATCAAGGGAAGTTGCGCCTTTTGGTAATGATTTAATATCTCCTTTTGGAGTAAATACATAGATTTCTTTTGAATACAAATTCATTTTGAAATCTTCTACAAAATCAATAGCGTTGGTTTCAGAGTTTTCTAAAGCCTCACGCAATAAGTTTAACCATACATCTAAACCGCCTTCTTCAGAATCTCCGTTTTTGTATTTGTAATGTGCAGCATATCCTTTTTCGGCAATTTCATCCATACGCTCACTGCGAACCTGAACTTCAACCCAGCGCCCTTTAGGCCCCATTACTGTGATGTGAAGGGCTTCGTATCCTGTAGATTTAGGTGAAGAAATCCAGTCTCTTAAACGGCTTGGGCTGGGTCTGTAATGGTCGGTTACAATAGAATATATTTTCCAGGCAATGAATTTTTCATCATGCGGGTCGGATTTATAAACAATTCGAAGCGCAAATTTATCGTAAACTTCGTCAAAAGTTACGTTTTGAGCTTTCATCTTTCTTCGAATCGAATAGATAGATTTTGGTCGGCCTTTTATAATGTAATCAATCCCTTCGGCATCTAAAGAGGCTTTTAGGATATCTGAAATATCTTTGATGTAAGCGTCCTGTTGTTCTTTAGTTTCTTTGATTTTGCTTACAATGTCGTTGTAAACTGTCGGTTCTGTGTATTTTAATCCTAAATCTTCCAGTTTAGTTTTGATGTTGTAAAGTCCTAAACGATGTGCTAAAGGAGCATAGATGTATAAGGTTTCTGAAGCGATTTTAATCTGTTTGTAATCATCCATGGACTCCATAGTTTGCATATTGTGCAATCTGTCGGCAATTTTGATTAGGATTACACGAACATCATCGTACAAAGTCAATAACATTTTGCGGAAGTTTTCGGCTTGCATAGACACATTCATGTCTTTTTGAACGATGGAAATCTTAGTTAAACCTTCGACTAATTGCGCTACTTTAGGATTGAACATGCGTTCGATATCCTTAACGGTAGTTGGAGTGTCTTCAACTACATCATGTAATAAGGCTGCGGCAATGGAAGTGGCTCCCAAACCAATTTCTGAAGCTACAATCTTAGCTACGGCAATAGGATGGAAGATATAAGCTTCACCGGACTTTCTTCTTTGGTCTTTATGTGCTTCAACAGCAACGTCAAAAGCTTTACGTATTAGTTTTTTGTCTTCAGTAGTCAAAGTTTGGTAACTAATACGAAGTAATTCTTTATATTCCTGAGCAATTGCTTTGTTTTCTTTTTCGATATCTATTTCTGTCATAATTTCAGGGTTCATTTTCTAAAAATAACGATAAGTTGGGATATATGCAATAGGTTAAATTAGATGTCAGATTTTAGATTTTAGAATGTAGTCTAAAATCTAAAATCTATACTCTAAAATCTAAAACCCTCTTTGTCTTTTGGCTTCAAAAATTAAGATAGCAGCAGCAACTGAAACGTTCATACTGTCTATTTCACCTTGCATTGGGATAATGATATTTTGTGTGGCAGCATCACGCCATTCCTGAGTGAGTCCGGTAGCCTCGGTTCCTACCACTAAAGCTGTTGGTTTCGTATAGTCCTGAGTGTGGTAACTCGTTGAATTTTGTAAAGTGGCACAGTAGAAATTGATGTTTTTTTCTTTTAAAAAAGCAATTATTTCAGAGGTACTGGCGGTGGCAATTTGATTGGTAAATAAACAGCCTACGCTGGAGCGAACAATGTTAGGATTGTATAAATCGCTTTTAGGATTGGCGATAATTACAGCATCCAGATTAGCAGCATCGGCAGTGCGTAAAAGTGCGCCAATATTTCCCGGTTTTTCAGGAGCTTCGGCAACTAAAATCAGGGGAGTTTCAGATAATTTTAAATCCGAAAGTTGTAATGATTTGGATTTGGCTACAGCCAAAACACCTTCGGTAGTTTCGCGATAGCTTAATTTTTGATAAACAACCGAATTGATTTCGATAAAATCAGCATTCGGAGCCAGTTTTCTAGCTTCTGATTCGCTGTATATTTCCGGATTGAATAAGATAGTTTCAATTTCGTATTTGCCTTTGATGGCTAATGAAATTTCGCGGACTCCTTCAATTAAAAAGGTGCCCGTTTGTTTTCTGTTTTTGGCCTTTTCCTGTAATAATACTAAAGATTTTATGAATGGGTTTTGAATGGATGTAATTTGTTTCAAGAGATTCTAAATTTTAGTATTTTTAGGTATGTTAAACTGTTCTTTGAACGACTTCAAAAATTTTGGAGTCCTCACATTTTAAAGTTTTTGATGGGAATTTCATTAAGATGGCATAATCGTGAGTAGCCATAATAACGGTTTTGCCATTAGCATTGATTTTTTTCAAAACATCTAAAACTTCAACACTGGTTTGAGGATCTAAATTTCCGGTTGGTTCGTCAGCTAAGATAAGTTCAGGGTCGTTCAAAAGTGCTCTTGCAATAGCTACTCGTTGTTGTTCTCCACCTGAAATTTGATGTGGCATTTTAGAAGCATGGTTTTTCATACCAACTTTGTCCAGAACTTCTTCGATTTTACGATCCATTTCGTTTTTGTCAGTCCAGCCTGTGGCCTTTAAAACAAAAAGCATATTGTCTTTGATAGACCGGTCTGGCAACAATTTGAAGTCCTGAAAAACAATCCCGATTTTACGTCTCAAAAACGGAATGTCATTTTCTTTTAGCGTTTCTAAATCAAAGTCAACAATATGTCCGGTACCTTCAGTTAAAGGCAAATCAGCATAAAGGGTTTTCATTAAACTACTTTTTCCGGAACCTGTTTTTCCAATGATGTATAAGAACTCCCCGTGGTTCACTTCGAGGTTAACATTGGATAAGATTACTTTATCTTCCTGATAGATAGTGGCGTTTTTTAATGACAGTACAGCTTGAGACATAGTTAACGTTTGTTTATGGTGTAAAAGTAATTATCAATTATGAAATAGCAATAATCAATTCCCAGTTTTTTGTGCCTTGTTAAAAGATTTGTTCATAATAAAAGCTGAAAGTATAACGTTATAAAGCCTGTAATATGATATATTTGACTATTAAAAATAGAAAAAATGCGCAAATTTTCCTGGCTCTTCTTTTTATTGGTTTTGGTAAAAACCAATTCGCTATCGGCACAGAAATCAATACTATATACGAATAATTTAAAGGATTTTGACAGAGCGGTATCTTTGTATAAAGACAATCAGTATGCTTCTGCTCAATACCTTTTCGAAAAAGTTAAAACTGAAACTCAGGATGAGGAAACAAAGTCGGACTGTGCTTATTACGATGCGAGTTGTGCGGTTCGTTTAGGACATGCCAATGCCGATGTATTGATGGAATCTTTTCTGGAAGAATATCCAACAAGTTCAAAAAGTAATCAGGCTTATACTGAGGTTGCACATTATTATTTTAATCAGGGAAATTATAAAGAGGCTTTGCGCTGGTTTGAAAAAGTGGATGAAAGTCAGTTGAGCACTACTGACAGAGACCGTTTTAATTTTCAAAAAGGCTACAGTTTTTTTAGTTCCAATAATAAAAAAGAAGCAACAAAATATTTTAATAAAGTTCTGAAGTCAGAAATTTATGGATCTCAGGCTAAGTATTATATGGGATTCATGGCTTATGAAGGAGATAATTATCAGGAGGCTAATAAATATTTTGATGCTGTTTCTAGTGATGAAAAATATTCTGAAAAGCTATCGTATTATCAGGCGGACATGAGTTTTAAATCAGGAAATTTTGAAAAAGCTATAACTGAAGGTCAAAAAGCAATGGCAAAATCGACTCCTGCTGAAAAATCAGAGTTGAATAAAATTATTGGCGAAAGCTATTTTAATTTAAAAAAATACAATGAAGCGATTCCATATTTAGTGGCTTATAAGGGTAAAAGAGGAAAATGGAGTAATACTGACTACTATCTTTTAGGGTATGCGTATTACAAACAAAATGATTTTGAAAATGCGATTGCACAATTCAATAAGATTATTGGAGGAAAAGATAGTGTGGCACAAAATGCTTATTATCATTTAGGGGAAAGTTATTTGAAATTAAACCAAAAACAACAAGCTTTAAATGCGTTTAAAAATGCTTCTGAGATGCCTTTTGATACAGCTATCCAGGAAGATGCTTATTTGAATTATGCTAAATTGAGTTATGAGTTAGGAAATTCCTATCAAAGTGTACCTTCGGTATTGCTGGGATTTATAAATAAATATCCAAATAATTCCAGCCGTTCAGAGGTTGAAAAATTATTAATTGATTCTTATATTTCTTCTAAAAATTACAAAGAAGCTTTAGTTTTATTAGAAAAAAATAAAAGTCCGGAGAATAAATTGGCTTACCAAAAAGTAACTTTTTACAGAGGTTTAGAACTGTATACGGATAGAAATTATTCAGAAGCATTAGCAATGTTTCAAAAATCATTGGCTAATACAAGTGATGCTCAGTTTACGGCAAGAGCTACTTTCTGGAAAGGAGAAACAGAATATGTGCTGAATGATTACAGTAAATCGCTGTTGAGTTTTAAACAATTTGCAGGAATGGCTTCGGCTTCCACAACACCTGAATACAAAAACAGTAGTTATAATATAGCTTATGCTTATTTTAAGTTAAAAGAATATGATTCAGCTGGTGATGCTTTTCAAAAATTTATCGATAAGATAAAGGATGATAAAACCAGACTTACGGATGCTTATTTGCGTTTGGCTGACTGTCGTTTTGTGACGTCTAAATACTGGCCGGCTATGGATGCTTATAATAAAGTGATTGAATTAAAAAGTGTAGATGCCGATTATGCTTATTTTCAAAAGGCACTTTGTTATGGTTTTGTGTCAAGAAACGATCGAAAAATTGAAGATTTGAATTCTTTTATTCAGGCTTATCCAAAATCGAGCTATCGCGATGATGCCTTATTTGAATTAGCGAATACTTATGTAGCTACAAATAAGCAGGATTTAGCTTTAAAAACCTATGATAAATTAATTGCCGAATATAAAAACAGTGCTTTTACTTCGAGAGCTATTTTACGTCAGGGATTGGTTTATTATAATTCGGATAGAAACTCGGAAGCTTTAGTGAAATTCAAAAAAGTGGCAGCTGAATATCCTAAAACACCAGAAGCTTTAGAAGCGGTTTCAACAGCCAGACTGATTTATGTGGATAGCGGAAAAGTAAGCGAGTACGCTACTTGGGTAAGAACTCTGGATTTTGTGGCTGTAACTGATGCTGATTTGGATGACGATACTTTCGAATCGGCTATGAAGCAATTTGATCAAAATAACAATTCACAGGCAATTTCCGGATTCAGAGCTTATATTTCAAGTTTCCCAAATGGAATTCATGCTTTGAAAGCTAATTTCTATTTGGCACAGGCTTATTATGCTGAAGGGCAAAAAGACAAAGCGGTGCCTAATTATGAATATGTGGTGAATGAACCGAGAAATGAGTTTACTGAGGAGTCTTTAACAAGATTAGGTCAGATTTTATTGAATGGAGGTGCTAAAGAAAAAGCAATTCCGGTGTTACTTCGTTTAGAAAATGAAGCCGATTTGTTCCAAAATAAAGTTTTCGCGCAATCGAATTTGATGAAGTGTTATTACGAGAAAAAAGAATATGCAAATGCGGTAGTTTATGCAGATAAAGTATTGGCAAATCCAAAAACAGATGATAATGTAAAAAGTGATGCTCAGATTATTATTGCCCGTTCGGCTATGCAAACTGGTGATGAATCGAAAGCAAAGGCCGCTTACGCAAAAGTGTTGCCTATTGCCAAAGGAGAATTAGCAGCAGAAGCTTTGTATTATGATGCCTATTTTAAAACGAAAGAAGGAAAATACGAAGCATCTAATACTTCCGTTCAAAAATTGGCTAAGAGTTATGCGAGTTATCGTTTTTATGGTGCAAAAGGATTGATTTTGATGGCTAAAAACTTTTATGGTTTAAAAGATAGTTTCCAGGCGACTTATATTTTGGATAGTGTCATTCAGAATTTTTCAGATTATCCGGATGTGGTTTCGGAAGCTCAAACCGAATTGAGCCGAATTAAATCGGAAGAATCTAAAACAAATTCGTCTATAGGTAATTAATTAAAAAGTTGTCACACTGAGCTTGTCGAAGTGTTTCACATTAAATAATAAAATATGAAAATCAATTTCAAA
>JALRGZ010000214.1 GCA_023253295.1 Flavobacterium sp. | reverse complement strand
CGGATCAGGAATTGTAGCGATTACCAGAATCATTGGTTTTATCGTAATAGCAATCGGAATTCAATACATTGTTAGTTCGATAATCAACATTATAAAAGGAAATTTAATGTAATTTCCAAATAGCAAAAAAAGGGCAGAAATTATTTCAGCCCTTTTTTATTTAGATTATCTTTACTTTTTATTACAAAAAAATCTCCGCCATCATACAACGTGCGCTTCCTCCTCCACAAGTTTCAATAGTTTGCAATTCTACATTCAGAATAGTTCCGTATTTTTCTAACTGATTTTTTTGATTTGCACTTAAAGAATCCAGAGCCGCATTACTCATCACGATATACCTCTTATCATCAGTTCCTGAAACCTCCAGAACATTACCTGCAAAATGATTCACTTGTTTCTCATTAATTAAGATAATCTCCTTTCCATCAGCACGAAGATTATCCAAAACCATTTTACGTTCTTTTTTATCTTCAATCATATCAACACAAATAATAGCAAAGTGTTCGCCAACACTCATCATCACATTGGTATGATACACTAGCTCTTTCCTGCCATCTACTGTATGAAAAGCTTCAAAAATCACAGGTGCACAATCAAAATCTTCACAAAATTCAATAAAAAGTTCTTCATTAGCTCTCGGCGACAAAGCGCAATACGCTTTTGCATTGGCCCTATCCAAAATCATACTCCCTGTCCCTTCAAGAAACAGACCATCCTCTTCTGCAGAAGTAAAATCAACAATGTTTTCAATTACAAAACCTTTCTCTTCTACAATATCTAAAATATCCTCTCGACGTTCCTCCCTTCTATTTTCAGCAAACATTGGATACAAAACCACATCTCCATTTTGATGAAAGGAGATCCAATTATTTGGAAAAATACTGTCTGGAGTATCGGTTTCCTTAGTATCTTCTACCACAATTACATTCACTCCAACCTGACTTAGTTTAGCAACAAAATCATCAAATTCCTTTTGTGCTCTTGCATTTACTGCAGAAGGAAGCATTTCTTTTAATTCCTTTTGAAAATAATTGTTCACTGTAGTTTGCTCATTCATCCTGAAAGCTACAGGACGAATCATTAAAATCGAATTGGTTACTTGTTTCATTTTATCTATTTTATTTCCAGGAATTAATCTCTTATTAAAGGCAACGTTGAGCAACGTAATAATCCTTCTTGCTTAGCAATTTCAGCATAAGGAATTTCTTCAACAACAAAACCGTAAGATTGTAACCATTTATTTAATCTTTTAAATTTTCTTTCTGACACAACTACATTAGTATCTATCGAAAATACGTTAGAATTCATATTATACATTTCCTGTCTCTTGATATGAAATAAATTTTCTTTACCAAATAACTTAACAAGGTATCTATAATCAGCTTCTTCACGAAATCCTCTTTTATAAATAATTCCCTTATCTTTTCCAACAGGCTGAAAGCAGCAATCCAAATGCAAAGCATTATCACGAGCTTCCATTTTAGATTTTATCAAATCAAATTCTTTGACAATTTTATCTGGGAACAAATCTTTTATAAACTGCACTCCTAACATATTAGTTCGCGCAGTAATGTAGTCTTTATAATCACTCCCCTTATAAGTACCTATAAAAATATAATTATTCCAAAGCATCACATCCCCCCCTTCAATATGTACTTCTTTAGGTGGACTAACTACTTTTTTAGGATTGATATCATCAATTACATATTGAATAGCATCCAATTCTCCTTCTCTATCGGGTAAAATATTTGACTTTATAAAAACATCATCAATTACGAAACCAATATCTCTGGTAAAAATTTGATTGTAATTCTCTATTAATTCTGGCCTATATACTTTTACATCATACTTCAAAAGCACTTTTTCAAAAGCATCCATCTCGGCAACCATATCTTTTTCTACCGGATAGGTTCCTGCTAAAATATGCTCCAAAGACTTAGGATCATACGCCTCTTCAACGGTTGGCGTAGGCCCATTACTATTAGCAATACCAAGCACAACTGCCCTTAATCTGGAAGTTTCATTATTAATTTTCAAAGGTATCATTTGACTCAATTCTATCTATACAAAGATAAAAAAAGCTTCACTGTTAAGTGAAGCTTCTTAGATTTATTATCTCGTAATTATTGTGGTCTTTTGAACTCTCTTAAAGGCGAACCAGTATAAACTTGTCTTGGTCTTCCGATTGGTTCTTTGTTTTCTCGCATTTCTTTCCATTGAGCAATCCAACCTGGCAATCTTCCAATAGCAAACATTACTGTAAACATATCAGTTGGGATACCTAATGCTCTGTAAATGATTCCAGAATAAAAATCTACGTTTGGATATAAGTTTCTTGCTTTGAAATATTCATCTTCCAAAGCAGCTGCTTCTAATTTTTTAGCAATATCTAAAATCGGATCATCTACTCCTAAAGTTCCCAAAACTTCATTAGCTGCTTTTTTAATGATTTTAGCACGTGGATCGAAATTTTTATATACTCTGTGTCCAAATCCCATCAATCTAAATGGATCGTTTTTATCTTTAGCTTTCGCCAAATACTTTTCAGTATCACCTCCATTTTGATGAATTTCTTCTAACATTTCCAATACCGCCTGGTTAGCACCACCATGCAAAGGCCCCCACAAAGCAGATACACCAGCAGAGATAGAAGCAAATAAACCTGCGTGAGAAGAACCTACCATTCTTACTGTTGAAGTAGAACAGTTTTGTTCGTGATCAGCATGTAAAATAAACAATTTATCCAATGCTTCTGTCACAACAGGACTTAATTTGTAAGGCTCAGTTGGCAACTCAAACATTAATCTCATAAAGTTTTCTACATAACCTTTAGTATTATCATAGTAATTCAAAGGATACCCCATACTTTTTCTATAAGTCCATGTTGCAATTACTAAAAACTTACCCATTGTTTTACAAACCGCCTGATATAATTCTTTTTCATTTTCAACATTTACTGACTTAGGATTGAAAGCTGTTAAAGCACTAGTCAAAGCCGCTAAAACTCCCATTGGATGAGCTGTTCTTGGAAAGCCATCAATAATACCTTTCATCTCCTCATTCACTAAGGTATGTTTTCTAATATCTGTTTCAAATTGTTCTAATTGAGCAGCTGTTGGCAATTCACCAAAAATTAAAAGATAAGAAACCTCCAGAAAGCTAGCCTGATCAGCTAAATCTTCAATGGCGTATCCTCTGTAACGCAAAATTCCTAATTCTCCGTCTAAAAATGTAATTCCACTAGTGCAAGAACCTGAATTTTTAAAACCCGGATCAATAGTAATCGTTCCTGTTAAATCTCTTAATTTGTTAATATTGATAGCTTCTTCGTTTTCACTTCCTACAAAAATTGGAAACTCATACTTCTTACCATCAATCTCTAATATAGCTGTTTTTGACATAATAATTTGAAATAAATCTTTACACTTAATAATTTACCAAATCTAAGGATAATAACGGTAATTAAAAAGAGAAAAAACTAAGGATATTGTTAAATTTTAAAAAAAAGCCATTCATAAAATGAATGGCTTTGCATATAATTAAGTTTAAAACTTATTTTACTTTGAACGCTTTTTTTCCAGGAAAATAAGCAGTAGCTCCTAATTCTTCCTCAATTCTAATTAATTGATTGTATTTAGCCATACGATCAGAACGAGAAGCAGAACCTGTTTTAATTTGACCGCAGTTTAAAGCTACTGCTAAATCAGCAATAGTATTATCTTCAGTCTCTCCTGAACGGTGAGACATTACAGAAGTATAACCTGCATTCTTAGCCATATTTACAGCTGCGATAGTTTCAGTCAAAGTTCCAATTTGGTTAACTTTAATAAGGATTGAATTAGCGATACCTTTTTCAATTCCTGTAGATAAACTCGTCAGCATCTAACCCTTGTGGGAGTGCTGCAACCAGTTCTCCGATCTCTTCTTTGGTCATTGAAGCTCTCCAAAAATGTCCGGGCGCAACTCCTTGCGGGTGACCTTCCCATTGGACATCTTCAATTTCTCTACAAAAAATATAAACTCCTTTTGAATTAAC
>JALRGZ010000201.1 GCA_023253295.1 Flavobacterium sp. | reverse complement strand
AAAGAATTTAGTTATAGTGGAGTCACCTGCGAAGGCGAAAACAATCGAAAAATTTCTAGGAAGTGATTATCAAGTAGAGTCCAGTTATGGGCATATTGCTGATTTACCTTCTAAAGAAATTGGTGTAGATGTAGAAAATGGATTCTTGCCTAAATATGAAGTTTCTTCGGATAAAAAAGCTTTAGTTAGCAAACTTAAAACGTTATCTAAAAATGCCGAGACGGTTTGGTTAGCAAGTGATGAGGACCGCGAGGGAGAGGCTATTTCTTGGCACTTGGCGGAAGAATTAAAATTAGATAAAAAGAAAACAAAACGAATTGTTTTTCATGAGATTACAAAGAATGCTATTTTAAAAGCTATCGATAATCCTCGTGAAATTGATTATAATTTGGTAAATGCTCAACAAGCGCGTCGTGTTTTAGATCGTTTGGTGGGTTATGAATTATCGCCGGTTTTATGGAGAAAAATTAAAGGCGGACTTTCGGCTGGACGTGTTCAGTCAGTTTCTGTTCGATTGATTGTAGAACGTGAACGCGAAATTCAAGATTTTAAAGCAGTAGCTACTTATTCCGTTGTTGCCGAATTTACAAATGAAGCCGGAAAAACTTTTAAAGCTAAATTGCCTAAAAATTTCAATACTAAAAAAGAAGCGGAAGATTTTTTAAATAAAAATATTGGTTCGACTTATAAAGTAGCTGATTTAGAAACGAAACCAACCAAAAAATCACCTACTGCTCCTTTTACCACTTCGACTTTACAACAAGAAGCGGCTCGTAAATTGTATTTGCCTGTTGGAATTACAATGCAGTTAGCACAACGTTTGTACGAGGCGGGATTGATTACCTACATGAGAACGGATAGTGTGAATTTGTCCAAAGAAGCAATGGATGCGGCTCAGGCTGAAATCATTAAGTCTTATGGAAAGGAGTTTTCTAACCCTAGAACATTTGCTAACAAAAGCAAAGGAGCACAGGAAGCACACGAAGCAATCCGTCCTACAGATATGTCACGTCATACGGTTGATATTGATAGGGATCAAGCTAGGCTTTACGATTTGATTTGGAAAAGAACATTAGCTTCGCAAATGAGTGATGCGCAATTAGAACGTACTAATGTTAAAATTGCAGCAAATAATCATAATGAATTGTTTACAGCTTCAGGAGAAGTATTGCTTTTTGAAGGCTTCTTGAAGGTGTATTTGGAGGGACATGATGACGACGAGGAAGAACAAGAAGGAATGTTGCCTGTTTTGAAAGTGAATGAAAATTTACAAAATAATTTCATTACCGCTACGGAACGTTATTCACGTCCTGCAGCAAGATATACCGAAGCTTCCTTAGTTAAAAAATTAGAAGAATTAGGAATTGGACGTCCTTCAACTTATGCACCAACAATTTCTACAATTATCAATAGAAATTATGTAGAAAAAGGAAATTTAGAAGGTCAGGAACGAAATTATACGCAGCTTACTTTGCAATCTGGAAAAGTAGCAGAGAAGTTGTTAAAAGAAAATACAGGTTCTGATAAAGGAAAATTAGTGCCAACTGATATCGGTACCATTGTTACGGATTTCTTAGTGAAAAATTTTGGTAATATTTTAGATTATAATTTCACGGCCAAAGTAGAACAGGATTTTGACGAAATTGCCGAAGGTAATATCGAATGGGCTAAGATGATGCAGGAGTTTTACGATCAATTTCATCCTACGGTTAAACATGTTGAAGAAAATGCCGATAGAGAAAGTGGAGAGCGCATCTTAGGGGTAGATCCTGTATCTGGAAAACCAGTTTCTGTTCGTTTAGGTAAATTTGGTCCGATGGCACAAATTGGCGATGCTGAAGATGAAGATAAGAAGTTTGCTAGTTTAATGAAAGAGCAAAATATTGGAAATATCACTTTGGAAGAAGCTTTAAATTTGTTTTTATTGCCAAAATCATTGGGTACGTATAAAGAGGAAGAAGTGGAAGTAAATAACGGTCGTTTTGGTCCTTATGTACGTCATGGAAGTGTTTTTATTTCGTTACCAAAAGGCGAAGATCCGCTTGCTGTTTCAAAAGAAAGAGCTCAAGAATTAATAGATGAAAAATTAAAAGCAGATGCTCCTATTGCTACTTACAAGGGGGAACCTGTTCAAAAGGGCACTGGTCGTTTTGGTCCGTTTATTAAATGGGATGGCATTTTTATTAATGTGAGTAAAAAATACAATTTTGATAATTTATCTCAGGCTGATATCGAGGAGTTGATTGAGGATAAATTGCAAAAAAATATAGACAAAGTTATTCATAACTGGGTTGAGGAAGGAATTGTTGTAGAAAAAGCAAGATGGGGTCGTTCCGTTATTTTAAAAGGAAAAATCAAAATTGAATTGAGTAAAGATGTTGATGCTTCCAAATTGACTTTGGCTGAAGTTCAAGAAATGATTGCTCAAAAGACACCTGCTAAAAAAGCGCCAGCAAAAAAAGCTCCTGCTAAGAAAGCAGCAACAAAAAAGAAATAATTTATCTTTTCCTTTTAATTCTTGGGAAATAAAAAATAAGAATAAGCAACTATGATAGGATTTGATTTTCTAGAGCCCTTAAATAATGAATTCTTAGCATTTGTAAACTCGCTAAGTACTCAGCAACTAGGAAGTAAAGTGGTTTTTCACACTAAGAACGAATTTCCTGATTTAGATAAAGTTAAAATTGCTTTAATTGGGGTTTTAGAAAATCGCGGAAGTGTTTCATCGAATAGCAATACAGGTGATTTAAGTATTGTGAGAAAGGAATTGTATCGTTTATTTCCTGGAAATTGGGACATGACTATTGCTGATTTAGGGGATATTTTGCCTGGTAATTCAAAGGAAGATACCTATTTTGCTTTACGCAAAGTAGCCGCTGATTTAATTAAAAAGAAAATAATTCCTATTGTTATTGGTGGTTCACAAGATTTAACCTATTCGCTTTATCGTGCTTACGATGAATTAGAACAAATGGTTAATTTGGTTGCTATTGATAGTAAATTCGATTTTGGAAAAGAAGACGAAGAAATGTCTACTAGTTCCTATTTGAGTAGAATTATTATTGATGAACCCAATAATTTATTTAATTTTTGCAATATTGGTTATCAAACCTATTACAATTCTCAGGAAGAGATAGATTTAATCGAAAAGCTGTTTTTTGATGCGTATCGTCTTGGAGAAGTTTCACACAATATTGCTATTGCAGAACCGGTCTTTAGAGATGCCGATATTGTTAGTTTGGATTTAAATTCTGTTAAATCTTCTGATTCGGGTAATTTCAATTCTTTTGCACCCAATGGTTTTAATGGAAAAGAAATTTGTGCTCTTTCCAGATATGCTGGTATTAGTGATAAAGTAAGCATGTTTGGTGTTTTTAATCATGATAATACGGCACAGGAATCGGTGTTGATTTCACAAATTATTTGGTATTTTATAGAAGGTTATCATTATCGTTCAAATGAATATCCATTTGGAAGCAGAGAAAATTACATAAAATATAGTGTCCTTATAGAGGAAGAGACTTTGGTTTTTTATAAAAGCGATCGTACAGATCGTTGGTGGATCGAAATACCATTTGTATCAAATGTTAATAATAAACTAAAAAGAAATACGTTATTACCTTGTTCACATGAAGAATATCTAGCTGCATGTAATCAAGAATTACCAGAAAGATGGTGGAAGGCGCAAAGAAAAAATCTTTTGTAAAATATTTATTGAAAAATAAAACTTACAAAATAGATGTAAAAGTGTACTTTATCGGAGATTTTTAGCATTTTATCGATAAAATATTTTTTTTATAATTTATTTAACTCTAATTTTGGAGTGGCTATTTAAATACAGAAAAAAAATATTGTTTTATTAACAAATAATAAATAGGTTTACATAGGTTTACAAACGAAAAAAATAAAGAATATATAACCCGAATTTATATGAAGAAGTTCATTGCGTTTGCGGCAATTTTGTCACTTTTAATTAGCTGTGGAAAATCGAGTGATAAAGGAGAATTGGTCGGTGTTAAAGGTGCAAAATGGCATCCGGAGAAACCCTATGGAATGACGTTAGTTCCAGGAGGTGCCTATATCATGGGTAAATCTGATGAAGATGTTGCTGGTGTTCAAGATGCTAAAACAATGACAGTTACTGTTCGTTCGTTCTACATGGATGAAACAGAAATTACTAACAGTGAATACCGTCAGTTTGTAGAATGGGTAAAAGATTCTACAATCAGAATGAAGTTGGCTATTTTAGCTGATGAGCAAGGAGTAAAGGCTGGAGATGGTAAAGGTAAAAAAGCGGGTAGTATTGGTGATTTTGCTTTTAATGATGCTGATCCCGAAAAAATGTCTGCTTATGATAAGTACATGTATGACAATTATTACAGTATCGGTACTGCCGAAGATCCATATGCAGGAAGAAAATTGAATAAAAAAGTAAAATTAATTAAAGATCCACAACAGTATCCAGATGAATATTACGTTGAAGTAATGGATTCTATGTATATTCCTTTAGAAGAAGCCTATAATGGATTGAGAACCATTGATGTTGAAAAGTTGAAATTCCGTTATTCTTGGATGGATATTCAAGCAGCAGCTAAGGCAAAAGTGGGTAAAAGAAAAGACTTTATCAGAAATGAAGAAGTGAAAGTATATCCTGACACTACAGTATGGATTAAGGATTTTGCTTATTCGTACAATGAACCAATGCATAACGATTATTTTTGGCACAAAGCCTATGGAGAATATCCTGTTGTAGGAGTAAAATGGACACAAGCAAAAGCTTTTTGCGCTTGGAGAACCTTAAATAAAAACAGTTATATCAAATCTAAAAAAACGGGTCGTGATTTGATTAATAATTTTAGATTGCCTACTGAAGCAGAATGGGAATATGCCGCTCGTGGTGGTTTGGAATCGGCTACTTAT
>JALRGZ010000133.1 GCA_023253295.1 Flavobacterium sp. | reverse complement strand
GTTAATAGTCGCATTTTCAATCATGATTTGATAATAATCATTCTTGTCTCCCAAAACTAAATAGTATAAACGTGGTTCAGAAACTTCACCTTTAAGAGTGAATTTTCCGTTTTGAATGACCGTTTCTAATTCTGTTTTTTGCGAGTATTTGGAAAAAGGAACCAAAGCAATTTTGGTTCCATTAGTCACTCCTTGTAAATTTCCTTTAAGTACATATCCTTTATTGTTGTTAGCTAGACTGATAGCTGAAAGAGATAAGCAAAAGATACTAAAAAGTAATCCTATAAATTTTGTTTTCATGATGTTGTTTTTAATTATTTTGAAACATTTTGTACTAATGTTCCGTTGCCAGGATTGTCAATAGCACCTTGAGGAAATGGCATGGTCCACATAGATGAAGTAGGAAGCAAAGTTAGTGTATTGCCATCAACTACTTTTGATAAAGTGACGGTATAAGTTCCTTCATGATTCCATCTGCGGATATCACAAAACGGAACTATAGATAGTATTAACTCATTTCTTTTTGTTTTCATAATGTACCCCATTGCTTCTGCCTTAGTTGAAGCTGTCAAATCGGAATAACTTGAAGGAAGAATACGTTTTTTACGCACAGTATTTAACGTATTCATTGCTCCTAAAAGATCATCTTTTCTGGCTAAGCATTCTGCCTTAATTAAATATACTTCAACAGTAGTTATTCCTCCCAAGTTGAAATAACCGGATATGGTACCATAATAGTAAGTATCGGCACCAACAGTTCTTGTTTTCCAACGGGATTTGAATTTGGCATCTCCATCTTCAAATAAAGTTCCTCTTTCTTGTGGAATGGTGCTTTCACCGGTGCTGTAATAGACTGATCCATGTCTGAACGAATAATTTTCTACATAATTGAATCCCATAGGTGAAGGGGTACTAATGTAAGAAGTAGCATTTTCTATTTGAGCTTTATTAGCTTCATAATAGGCTGTCCAATCATATAATTGGTCATTTTCTGTTAAAGCTTTTTCTGCAAATTCTAAAGCTTTTGTATAATTATTCATTTGTAAATAGATACGAGCATAAAAAGCATTAGCTGTTCCTATAGTTGGGTGTAAAATTGTAGCCCCAACTTTAGGTAAATAAGGAAGCGCTTCCTCCATGTCTTTAAGCATAAAATCATACATTGCCTGAATGCTGATTTGTGTATAAGGCGCATTTACATTGGCACTGATAATTAATGGGACAGATAGCTTTGTTGAAGCCGTAGTAGCATCATAGGTTTCAGCATAAAAATTAACCAAATTAAAATAGGTCATTGCTCGTAAAACTTTGGCCTGAGCCCAAACGACATGTTTAGCATCTTCAGTTGCGTCTTTGCTTGTTAGTGCATTTTCTATGATTAAGTTAAATGAATTGATAGCACCGTAACTGGCATAATAAGTAGTTTCATCAGCATTATTTAGGGTAATTCGATTAGCAGTTTCATCCCAAAAATAATTGGCTTTATATAATGGGTAATAATTCAAGTTACCACTTGATTGCCATTTGTCGTTTAATAAGTTTAAGGCTTGAGTAACATCAACACGATGGTTACCGTATTCGTATCGAAGTATTGCTTCAAAATCAGCTAATGACTCCGGGATTCTTTTCCCTTTAGGAACCTCGCCCAAATAATTTTCGCAACTACTTAATCCAAGAAACAAAAGGAAAAAATTGAGCAGGATAATTTTATGAATAGTATTTTTCATGATTCTTTGTTTTAAAAGTTAACATTTAATCCAAATACAAAGTTTGGAGTGTTAAATCCGCCAAGCATAAATTTGGCATCCCTACTATTTGCAAGAGTAAATACATTTTCAACATTGAAATTGAATCTTGCTGAAGACATTCTTAATTTAGAAACCAATGAAGTAGGGAGGTTATATCCTAATGAGATATTACTTAAGCGAATGTTGGTTGCGTCTAAAACGTTGATATCCGCTAACGAATAAATAGAATATAGAGCCGAGCTAAAATCACTATCGTATTCAAATACGGCACGAGGGATGTTTGTAGTTAATTCATCGCCAGGATTTCTCCATCGGTTTTTGATGTCACTATTTACAACGCCAATAGTAGTGATATAACCGCCTGCGGCACCATTATAAGTATTGGGCAGCATAGGAAGTTTGTTGTTTCTGATTTTGTGGCCTCCTTGATAGATAAATAAAAATGATAAATCAACATTTTTATATTTAAAAGTACTTCCAAAAGAGCCACTGTATTTAGGGGTTGTAGTTCCTAGATTTTCGATAGATTCTAAATCGTTTGGTTGTGAACTTTGAGCGATTCCCTGACTGTTGTATACCTGCGGTAATCCGGTAGCTGATAATCCAGCCCATTTATAACCATAAATAGAATTATATGGAGTTCCAATTCTTGGGAATTCACTTGGATAATCCAATTGTAAGAAGTAAATCGGAGCTTTTACATTGACATAAGTTACTTTGTTTTTATTGTATCCGTAAATGGCAGAAGCATTCCAGCTAAAATCTTTTGATTTGATAACTGTTCCGTTTAAGGTTACTTCAATACCACGGTTTTGCATCGCTCCGTTGTTGATAGTATAAGTTGAATATCCCCAACCTTCAGTAGGGACTCCTTGTGTGTTAGCTAATAAATCTTCTCCTTTTTTGTTGTACAATTCTACAGTACCGTTTAAACGATTCTTGAACATGGCAAAATCAACTCCAATATTAGTTGTAGTTGTTTTTTCCCATGACAATTCCGGATTAGGTCTTGTAGCTACATAACCATAAGTTCCTCCTACTGTTGCGCTATTAAAATAATAAGCCGTCATGTATGGAGCCGAATCTTTGGCAATATTACCTCCTATACCATTTGAGATTCGTAACTTTAACATATCTACCCAGGATACATTGAAAAAGTCTTCGTCACTAATATTCCAAGCTGCACCTACAGACCAAGTAGGTTTGTTTTGGTACTTATTATCTGTTCCCCATAAATTAGAACGATCCCAACGTAAACTTCCGCTGGCAGTATATTTTTTGTCAAAAGTATAATCTGCATTTGCGTAAAGCGAAACAAAACGGTTAGTGATTTCACGAATTTGTGCAAAATCGTCCGCTCTCATAGAGCCTCCTATAATTAAGCCCGATGGGTTGAGTAAACTATTTTGATTAACAGGACTAAAAGTTAGTAGTTCCGGATCGTAATTATAAAGTGTAGAAGAACGGTATTCTATTTTTGAGTGACGTACTTCATTACCTATAATGGCTGATAAGTAATGCTTGTCTCCAAAATTTTTAGTAATGTCTAATTGCTGTCTGAAATTATAAGCATTAGTATACTGATTGGTTTCATTATAAATATTTCCATAAGGTAAGTTGTATACGGCTTTTCCTGCAACAGCAGAAGCCATTTGGTTTACCTTAGAGCGAACAGCGTATGACTCTTTGTTTTGCAATAAACTACCTCTGTCTGTACCATATTCATACTGGAACATAGTGTTGTATTTTAACCAATTGGTAAGTTTGAAATTAGCTTTAATATAATTTCTACTCAAAAAGTTCTTATTGTCTCGCAAGTTGTAATTTAATTCATCCAAAGGCGTGATGTCCATGCTGTACATTCCATAGGTTTGCAATGCATTTAATGTTGACTGATTATAACGGGATGCTGCTGTTGATACAAATGGATTTCCGTTATCATCCAATAAACTATTATATGGTTGGTAAGTATAACCCGGACTTAGAACATTGTAAGTTTGTGTAGTTCCGTTTAAATATTTAAAGTAAGCACCTACGTCAACAGTTAACCACTTCGTTATTTCGGTCGAATTACGAAGATTAATTCCTAAAGATTTGTCTTTTGAGTTAATGTCTTCATATTCATTTCCTCTGTAAGTAATCGAAGCGTTAAAGTTGTTTTGGTCACTTGCTTTACCAATTGTGATGTTATGTTGTTGATAGATTGGACTACGCTTAGCGTATTTTTCCATGTCATCGTAATATTTGAAACCATTAGATGCCAATTGATCTAAAGTTGCATTCATAGTAGCTTCTGAAGTGTTTCCGGCATAATAGTTTAAGATGGAACGTAAACCAAGACTGTTAAATACTGCATTAGTAAGTAATGAATTAGCATAGGTTGCTCCAGTACTTGCCTGTAATTTTGGGTTTTTAGTAGCCCATTCTTTTTCTAAATCGATTATCGCTTCAGAATCGGTTAAATTATCGGTGTAATAACGATAAGGAGTAATGGTTAAGTTAGAATTATAAGAAATATTTGTTTTTCCTTTTTTGGCTTTCTTAGTCACAATAACCACTACACCATTAGCCGCTCTGGCACCATAGATAGAACTAGCAGCAGCATCTTTCAATACAGTAATGCTTTCGATATCATCTAAATTCAAATCAGGTAAACTTTCAGTTAAACTACCTGTTGATGTGTAACGTGTGTTTTCAATTGGGAAACCATCAATAACATACAAAGGAGTAGTAAGCCCTTTCATTGTGGTAGTTCCCCTTAAAACACCATTTTGAAAACCGGCAACTCTTCCTTCAATTAGAGTGTTTAAATTACTTAAACGTTGGCCTTTGAAATTGTCAGTGTCAATTTTTGAGAAAGCACCGGTAGCTTGTTTACGGGAAATTGTTTTATATCCTGTAACTAAAACCTCTTCTAATTTATTGACATCGTTTTCAAGAACGATTTGAAAATTAGTAGTTGCTCCTACTAAAATACCTTTGTTTTTATAACCAATAAATGAAAATTCTAATACATCAGATGAAGAAGCATTGATTGTAAATTGTCCATCTAAATCAGTTATAGTTGTTTTGGTAGTTCCTTTTATATTTACAGTAACACCAGGAATAGGTAATCCTTTTTCATCAACTACTTTTCCTGAAATTTGGTTTTGTTGTACTGTAGTAGAAGTGTTTTTCTTAATGATGATAGTGTTGTTACCTGTGGCTATTAATTGTACATTTTTATTTGTAAGAGCTTTTTCAAGTAATTTTTCTGTACTAATAGAACCCTTAGGTAAGATAACTTTTGGGGAATCTTTAAATAAATCTATCTCGTAAATAAAATTGTATTCGGTTTGATCCATAATCAAATCGAAAATTTCATTTACGTTTAAGGTGGTATCTCGCTGAATCTTAATAATCTTATTTTGAGATAATAAGCCATTAGGGTTAAGACTGAATACCAGATTGCAAAATAAAAAGATAAAAGTTCTCATAATAAGCTTCAATAGCTGGCTTCTTGACAGAAACCTACTTCTAGTTAAGTTAATTTCCATAAATTTGTTTTTGGTTAGTTATTTTCTATTCGACTGACTTTAATAAGGGGACTTGATAATAAGACTTTGGCGAGTTTTATCTTGTCCTCTTTTTTATTCTTATATTTTGTTTTCTGTCATAGGCAAAAGTTTTTTAGTTGTAATTGTTTGATGTAGTTATTTATTTAAGGGTTATTTTATGATTGTTGATTTCGTAATTGTTTATAGATGTTGTCATCATTATTGACATGATTTCTTCTATGCTTTGATCTTTACGTAGCACACCTTTGAATTTTACATTTTCCAGAGATTTGTTTTCAAATACGACTTTCATATCGTACCATCTTGAAAGCACTTGCATGATATTTTTTAAAGATTCTTCTTTAAAGCTGAATTCTCCGTCTTTCCATGCAATTTCCGGTGAAACATTGATGTTTTTTATTTGTAATGAACCATTGTTTAAGTTGCTAGTGGCTTGTTCATTAGGTTTCATTGTTTTTGAACTGTTGTTGTAATGGATAGCTATTTTTCCTTCTATTAAGGTAGTGATAATTTTTTTGTCTCCTTTGTATGCTCTGACATTAAATTGGGTGCCTAAAACTTCAATAGTTTGTTTTCCCTGATGAACCATGAATTTTGAACCGCCATTTTTACTACTTGGGGAAATAGAAAAATAAGCTTCACCATAGATTAGTTCAACATTACGTAATTTACCATTTTGGAAATTGACAGGGAATTTAATTTCTGATTCTGAGTTAAGCCAAACGGTACTTCCATCCGAAAGGTTAAGGGTAAATTGTCCTCCACGAGGGATTGTTAAAGTGTTGTAAGCGAGTTGTTTTATTGCTACATTGTCATTAAAACGGTATGAAATAGAGGTACTGTCTGTTTTGATAAATGGTGTTCTGTAATTGGTTTTTTGACCTAAAGCAATTTTTGTTCCATTGCTTAACGTTAAAATAGCTTTGTTTGAACCTGTTTTAATTTGGTTGTTGACAATTACAGGAGTGTTATTGCTTTTTGTTTCAATAATTTGTGGAGTTGGTTGTAACCAATAAATTGTTATTCCAAGTGCGAATATTACAGCAGCTGTAAAAAAGAAGAATTTGGATTTTCTTCTTTTTGGAGTTTTTTTGAAAAGTAACTCATTTATTGATTTTTTAGACTTAAAAGTTTTTCTTTTAGCAATGAGCTGGTTTGTTGCGATGAATTCATTAAAGTAATCTTGGTTCTTAGTCTCTTTTAGCCATTCTGTTAATTGAATGGATTCCTCTTCTGTAATTGTATTATCAATTAAGCGGAGGATTAATTTATTTATACGATTTGACTGCATTTGTTTTTTACTTTTGTTAATATGATGCAAAAAAGAATGAATACCCTATACGATTATTGAATTTTTTTTATTCATTTGTAGAATCTCTTTGAAAAATGATAAAAATTTGCAGAAAAGTTGGACAAAATTAATGAGTTAAATAATATTGTTTTTGCCATTAAAGCTGGGGATAAAAAAGTTTACGAACAGCTTTATCTGACTTATTATGATAAATTGTGTTATTTTTTAACGGGATATACCAATGACGAAATCATAATTGAGGATGTAGTACAGGAAGTTTTTTTGAAAATTTGGACTAAACATGACGAGCTCAATATCACTACTTCGTTAAATAGTTATTTGTACAAGGCCGCTTATGTAACATTGATGGAGAAACACCGTTATGTAAAGCGTAAAAACGATATGCTTTCTTCTTATTATTATACTGCGCTGACTTTGGCTTCAGATAAAAGTCAAAAATCGAAAGATTTACAATTGATTAAATTGGAGGAATGCATTGCGAGTTTACCTATTCGCTGTCAGGAGATTTTTCGAGAGAATAAGTTAAACGAGAAAAAATATGCCGAAGTAGCACAAAAGTTTAATGTTTCGGTTAAGACTGTAGAAGCCCATATTTCCAGAGCCTTAGCTATTTTAAGAGAATGTTTAACTTCTTAAAATTTTCTGAAATAATTTAAGTAAAAAAGATTGATAATTTTTTACAATGAACTTCTAATAATCAAACTACTTTTATTTTCAATTTGTTCTTTTCTCTGGTTGATAATTAGTTCGGCAAGTATACGTCCCATTTCTTTAAAATCGGTTGAAATAGTTGTAATTCCATCTCCAACTACTTTTTTTAGTGGAGTATCATTATAGGATATGATGCCTAAATCTTTTCCAATATTCATTTTTTGTTTTTTGGCTTGTTCAATTACATTTACTAAGTGACGATCATCAGGGATAATATAGAGATCACCCATTTGTATTTCATTAGTGTCAAAATTTGAAATGATATCATAATAAAAACTGTGCTTGTCGCAAAAAGCAATAAAGCCCTCGCGCATGCCTACGGGTTGCTTGTAACTCGAAAAAATCAAGATGAGTTTTTTGTATTTTTTAATTTTATCTTTGCCAGATTCTAAGGCATTAAAAGTGTCTTTTGCGTGGTTTTGATGTACAGAAGGATAATTTTTTAATTCATTGTTGGTTTGGTCTAAAATGAAAACATCTTCGGGAGGTAATGTTTTGATTATCGATGCTGTATTGACCAGATTGGTAGGCATAATTATGTATTTAGAATAGTTCCCATTATTATCATGGACAAGTTTTTTAAAAACTTCTGGATTAAAATAGTGGAAAAAAATGTCTATTTGTGCATTTCTATTAATGGTTTCCATGAAGGAATTATACAAGTCTTCTTTGAAAGCATTTAATTCATCAAACAATAAAAAAATGCGTTGTTCAAAACTAAAATCTTCACTTTTTACATAATAACCTTTACCTAAAATGGCATAAATAATGCCTCTTTTTTTGAGTTCGTCATAAGCTAGTAAAACAGTATCTCTGGAGATTCCGAATTCTAAGGAAATCTTATTGACAGAAGGAAGTTTGTCGCCTCTTTTTAGTCTTTTTTCAGCGATAGACATTTCTACCGATAATATGATCTGTTTGTATTTGGGTAGATTTTGTCTTTTATTTATGGATATGATTTTCATGCGGGAATTTTAAGGTTTTAAATGTACAAAAATAACTAGTGTATACTGGTATGGTATGTCATTAAGTGTTGTTTGTGCTTTTGTTTATGTCGCTTGTTGAGTAAATTGTGTCATCTGGTAGATAATTTTAAAAACTGGTTGGTGCTGGTTTGTTATTGTAATTGTTGTGATTACATTTGTTAGCTACTTTGTAAAAAAAAGAATCGAAAAAAATAAATTTGTTATTTTTTTATAAACTTTATCAAATAGAATTTTGTTTTGAACTGATACAATATAATAATAATTGAGATATGAGAATTAGCCAACGGGATCAAAAATGTAAAAAGAGTAGGGCTGTTAATAGTTTACTGTTACTGTTTTTTTCTTGTATGATTCAGGCTCAATTAAAAACGGAATTAAGCGAAATAGGCTTAGGATGGAGTAATAATTCCGTCAATACAGTTATCTTTAGAAATAGTGCCCTTACTTCTTTTAAAAATATGCAATATACGGCCTATTATAATCCTGAAGGGAAAATGGTTTTGGCTAAACGTAAAGTCAATTCTGATAATTGGGAAGTAGTCGTAACTCCTTATAGCGGAAATGTCAAAGATGCTCACAATGATATTAGTATCGCAATTGATTCCGATGGGTATTTGCATGTCAGTTGGGATCATCATGATACTCGTTTGCGATATGCCAGAAGTACAAAACCATATAGTTTAGAATTGGGTAAGGAAATATCAATGACAGGGCAAGATGAAACCAAAGTTACTTATCCGGAATTTCATAATTTGCCAGATGGTAAGTTGTTGTTTTGCTATCGTTCGGGAGCATCAGGTAGAGGGAATATGATTATGAAATTGTATGATGTTCATACTCAAAAATGGACTTCATTACAGAACAATTTACTTGATGGCGAAAATCAGCGAAGTGCATATTGGCAAATTTGCGTAGGCAAAAAAGGAATTTATCTTTCTTGGGTTTGGAGAGAAAACTGGGATGTTTCTACTAATAATACTATTTGTTATGCCTTTTCTGGAGATGGAGGTCAAACTTGGGAAAAATCTACGGGAGAAAAATATCAGTTGCCTATTACTAAAGCTACGGCAGAAGTGGCTTGGGCTGTCCCTCAAAAAAGTAGTTTGATCAATCAAACGGCAATGACAGTGGATGTGGCGGGTAATCCTTATATAACTACCTATTGGGATAATAATGGGATTCCTCAATATAAGGTGGTTTACTTATCTCAAGGGAAATGGAATTTAATCAATACCAACTTTCATAAAAAAAACTTCACTTTAGGTGGAGGAGGAACCAAACGAATTCCAATTTCTAGACCTGAAATTTTGGTAAACAAATCGATGTTGTATTTGTTGTTTCGAGATGAAGAGAGAGCAAATAAAATAACATTAGGTTATGCTAATTTGAATAATCAGCAATGGAAAGTAGAAGATATTAGTACTTTTTCAGTAGGACAATGGGAGCCTAATTTTGATAAAGAATTATGGAGTTCAAAAAAGCAATTGCATATTTTTTCTCAAAATGTCAGTCAGGCTGATGGAGAAGGATTGGCAAAGGTTGAGCCTCAAGCGGTACAGGTTTTAGAATTAAAAAAGTTACCTTTAATTCGAAACAACTAAGATTTAAAAAAGAATACTAAAAACCACTAAAAATAGAAAATGAAAAGAAAATTAATTATGGCGTTTTTAGTTGTCGTGCAAGTGATTACAGCACAACAACAAAATGAATGGGAAAATCCCAATATCATTGATAGAAATAAGGAAGCAGGAAGAGCAACTTTTGTTTTGTATCAAAATGAATCTGTTGCAACTTCTAATAAACCAGAAACATCTGCTTATTTTAAAAACCTAAATGGAGATTGGAAATTTAACATAGTAAAAAAACCAGCCGACAGACCTCAGGATTTTTATAAAACAGATTTAGATGATTCTAGTTGGAAAAATATTTCAGTTCCTTCTAACTGGGAAATGCAAGGTTTTGATATTCCTATTTATACTAATATAACTTATCCATTTCCTAAAAATCCACCTTTTGTAGATAATAATTACAATCCGGTGGGAACTTATCGTCGTACGTTCACAGTTCCACAAAATTGGAGTAACAAAGAAGTGTTGTTGCATTTTAATTCAATTTCGGGTTATGCTCGTATTTACTTAAACGGGAAAGAAGTGGGAATGACTAAGGCTTCTAAAACTGCAGCCGAATTTGATGTGACTTCGTTTTTGCAAAAAGGAGAAAATCTTTTAGCAGTTCAGGTATTTCGCTGGCATGATGGAAGTTATTTAGAAGACCAGGATTTTTGGAGATTAAGCGGAATTGAGCGTGATGTGTATTTGCAAGCCATGCCTAAATTAACTATTTGGGATTATTTTGTTAATGCCGATTTGGATGAAAATTATACGAATGGTCTTTTTAAAACAACAGTTCAGTTAAGAGCTTTTCAGCAAAATAAAATTAAAAATGGCAATCTGACTTTAACGCTTTTAGATGCTCAAGGCAATAAAGTGTATTCGGAAACCAAAAAAGTAACCAATGCAACTAAAGACGTTAGCTTTAATTCGGTGATTAAAAATGTGAATAAATGGAGTTCAGAAACGCCTTATTTGTATAGTTATGTTATAAAGTTAGAAAGCGCTAATTCTGCCGAAAATTCAGTGATTTATAGAAAAGCCGGTTTTAGAAAAGTAGAAATTAAAAACGCCCAACTTCTTGTAAATGGAAAAGTAATATTGGTTCGCGGAGTAAATATTCATGATCATCATGAAACTAAAGGACATGCGCCAGATAGACCTACTATGCGTAGGGATTTAGAATTGATGAAACAAAATAATATCAATGCTATTCGTATGAGTCACTATCCACATGACCCTTATTTATATGAATTGTGTGATGAATACGGAATGTATCTAGTGGATGAAGCTAATATTGAGTCACATGGAATGGGAGTAGATGGACAAAATATTTCGGCAGATACAAAACATCCTTCTTATGTGACAATGTGGTTTCCGGCACATTTGGATCGTATTCAACGTATGTTAGAAACGGATAAAAATCATCCTTCGATTATTATTTGGTCTATGGGGAATGAATGTGGTAACGGCCCCGTTTTTTATGAGGCCTATAAATGGTTAAAAAACAGAGATACTTCACGCCCGGTACAATTTGAGCAAGCCAGAGAAAATGAAGATACGGATATTGTGGCTCCAATGTATCCTGGGATTAGATACATGAAAGAATATGCAGCAGCTGATAAACCAAGACCTTTTATCATGTGTGAGTATTCGCATGCCATGGGAAATAGTAACGGAAACTTTCAGGAGTATTTTGATATTATCAATAGCAGTCCACACATGCAAGGTGGATTTATCTGGGATTGGGTAGATCAGGGAATCAAAACGAAAGACGAAAACGGAACCGTTTTTTACGCATACGGTGGTGATTTAGGTGGAAAGGATTTACAAAATGATGATAACTTTTGTGCTAATGGTTTAATTAGTGCCAATAGAATGCCACATCCGGGATTGGCTGAGGTGAAGAAAGTATATCAGGATATTTTATTCAGCTTAGAGGGAATAAACCATTTAACGGTTAAAAATATTTTTCATTATACGAATTTGAATCAGTACCAATTTAAATTTGAAGTAATGAAGGATGGAAAATTGGTTCAGGAAAAAACGTTCAATGTAGATTGTGCACCAGAATCAAGTGTTAGTTTGGATTTACCTTTGGATGCATTGAATGACAAAGGAGAATATTTCCTTAATGTATATGCTTATACCAAAAAAGCAACTGATTTGGTCCCTGTAAATCACGAAGTGGCCAGAGAACAATTTGCTATAGGAAAAGGGAATTTCTTTGCAGAAAAAACTAGCTCTATTTCGAAAAAGAAAGATTTAAAAGTGAAGAAAAAAGGAAATGAACTGGTTTTTGAAACTAAAACTATTGCCGGAACTTTTGACTTAGCACAAGGTGTAATTAAAAGCTATAATTTCAAAAATGAAAATGCGACTATCGTTAATCAATTCCCAACGCCTTATTTCTGGAGAACGCCAACCGATAATGATTTTGGAAACAAAATGCCATCAAAATTAGTGGTTTGGAAAGATGCTCATTTGAATCCAGAGGTAAAATCAGTTGTAGTTGGTAAACAAACGGATTTAGGTTTGCCAATTGATGTTCAGTATGTTTTGGCTGGAGCAAATGTACCCTATACAGTGAATTATTTGATTCAGAATAATGGTGAAATCAAAGTTACAGCAAGTATTGATATGACAGGAAAAGAATTACCTGAATTACCTAGATTTGGAATGCGTGTGCAACTTCCGGGATCTTTTGAAAATTTAAGCTATTACGGACGTGGACCATTAGAAAATTATTCAGACAGAAAAACAGCTTCTTTTGTAGGAACATACCAGGACAAAGTAGCGAACCAATTTGTTTGGGAATACATTCGTCCGCAAGAATGTGGTTATAAAACAGATAGCCGTTGGTTCTCTTTACAAAATAAAAATGGGTTAGGATTGAAAATTACAGGAGAACAAACTTTAGGTTTTAGTACGTTGAATGTTTCAACAGAATCATTGGATCCGGGTGCAGCTAAAAATCAACGTCATACGAATGATGTAAAACCACAAGATACTGTTTTTGTACATGTAGATTTGGCACAACGTGGCGTGGGTGGAGATACTAGTTGGGGAGCACTTCCACATCCACAGTATTTATTAAGTGCTCCAAAATACAGTTATAGTTATACTTTAAGTTTGATAGCTCCTAAAGAATAATAACTTTAATTTGGAATAAAAAATGATATATCCTAAATCTTCTCAAGAATGTGGTTGTTGGTCTTTAAAAGAGATTAATTCGCTTCTTGAGAAGGTTTAGGATTTGTGAATTTTGTCAAATTCAACTATATGAAACAAATTCAATTGCTCTTTTCGAGTCTTTTACTAAGTTTTACTTTTTTATTTTTTGCTTCATGTGGAGTGACTAAAAAAATAACTGAAAACACTTCGGCTTATTTGTTTGTTTATTTTACAGGAAATGCTAAATCGGAAGAAGCTGTCCGTTTTGCATTAAGTAAAGACGGCTATCATTTTTATGCTTTAAATGATAATAAACCAGTTATTTCATCGGAAGACATTAGTTCAACGGGTGGCGTGCGTGATCCACATATTTTAAGAGGAGTAGACGGTACTTTTTATATGGCTGTAACCGATTTACAAACGGCTAATGGTTGGGAAAATCAGGCAATGGTTTTGTTGAAATCTATGGATTTAATTCATTGGACATCTTCTAAAGTTGATATTTCTAAGGTTTTTGATGGTTTTAAAGATGTGAAAAGAGTGTGGGCGCCACAAACTATTTACGATACAAAAGCCAAGAAATACATGGTCTATTTCTCGATGTTGCAACCTGGTGGAACGGATGTTGTTTATTATGCTTATGCTAATAAGGATTTTACGGCTTTAGAAACTACTCCTAAGCAATTGTTTTTTAGTCCAATAAATCGTTCTTGTATTGATGCTGATATTATCGAAAAAAATGGAAAGTTTCATTTGTTTATGAAAACAGAAGATGAAAAGGACAAAGGAATAAAAGTAGCTATTTCAGATAAGTTGACTTCGGGCTATGTGTTACAGGAGGGCTATGTCGATCAAACAGATGAATCAGTAGAAGGTTCGGGGATTTTTAAATTGAACAATTCGGATACCTATATTTTAATGTATGATATGTATCGAAAAGGGAAATATCAATTTACATCCTCAACCGATTTAAAAAACTTCAAAGTGATTGATGAAAATGTTTCGATGAATTTTCATCCTCGACATGGAACGGTTTTACCCATAACTAAAACGGAAGCAGATGCGTTAATCAATGCTTTTGGTTGGACACCTGATGTTACAATGTTAATGGGGCAATCTCAAGCTGTTAAGCAAAATAATGTGATTGTTGATGCTGAAAATAAGAAGATTTTACTTCCAGTAAAAAATGGAACTGATTTAGCTCATTTTAATCCAGAGTTTAAGCAAAATTCAGGAGTTTTGATAAGCCCATTTGGCGCTCAAGATTTCTCAAAAAAAGCTGTGAAATATGATTTTGAGTTGGAAGGTTTAGCTAAGATGTCTTTTGATGTGGAAGCCATTGTGAGAAACAATCCTTCAGTAGCGGGCTATTATGCCGATCCTGAAATTCTGTATTCAAATAAGGATAATCGTTTTCATATGTATCCTACCAGCGATGGTTTTACAGATTGGAGTGGGTATTATTTCAAGAGTTTTTCATCAAGCAATTTAGTCGATTGGACGGATGATGGTGTGTTATTGGATTTTCAAAAAGATGTTGCCTGGACCGATGTAAAAGCATGGGCACCTGCTGCAGTCGAGAAAAAAATTGACGGTAAATACCGTTATTTCTTTTATTACACAGGTGATGCTAAAATTGGTGTGGCCGTTAGCGATAATCCACAAGGACCCTTTACGGATATTGGAAAACCTTTAGTTTCGGTAAAACCAAACGGAATTACCCGTGGTCAGGTGATTGATCCGGATGTATTCAATGATCCGGTTTCAGGAAAAAGTTATTTGTATTGGGGAAATGGCTTTATGGTAGGAGCCGAATTGAATGAGGATATGATTTCCTTAAAAGAAAACACGCTTACTGTTTTAAATCCTGATGGAACTTTTAGAGAAGGAACAGAGGTTTTTTATAGAAAAGGAAAGTATTATTTTATGTGGTCTCAGGATGATACCCGTAGTGAAAATTACAGAGTGCGCTATGCAACTGCAACTTCTCCATTAGGAAAGTTTACGATTCCAAAAGACAATTTAGTATTGGCTAAAGATTCTTCGCGGGGAATTTATGGTACAGGACATAATTCGGTTATTCAAATCCCAGGTACAGATGAGTGGTATATTGTGTACCATCGTTTTACCATTCCTAAAGGAATTGAAATGGGGCGCGCAGCAGGGTTTAATAGAGAAGTATGTATCGACCGTTTGTATTTCGATGAAGAAGGAAATATTATTCCTGTAAAACCAACACTGGAAGGGATTCAGCCGTTACAGAAATAATTTTAATTGATATTTTATTCATTGCAGTATAATTAAGTTTTAACTTTAGACTTTTTATTATACTGCAATTAATTTTTATAGTTATGAAAGCATATTTAAAATCAGTTTTAAATAGTTCTGTTTTGTTTTTTTCGTTTTTGACAAATGCCCAAAATCATAATGCAAAAATTACAGTGAAAAACAATCTTGATTTTTCTCGTAGAGAAGTAGTTAGTGTTAAAGGGAAATTACTTTCGAATTTAATAAAAGGAAATAAAACCGGCGATTTACGAATTAGAAAAGAGGGAACTCAGGACTATGTGATTTTGCAATGGATAGATTACAATCAGGATGGAAAGCTGGATGAATTATTGTTTCTGGTTGAGGTTTCTGCTAAGTCAAAATCTAAATATGAAATAGTATTTGATAAAACGATTCCTTTGGCAGAAAGTAGTATTTCTACCTATTCTCGTTTTGTTCCGGAACGAACAGATGATTATGCCTGGGAAAATGATAAGGTTGCATTTAGAACCTATGGTCCGGATGCGCAGGAAAGAGCCGAGAATAATAAACCAGAGGGAACACTGACTAGTGGAATTGACCTTTGGTTAAAACGTACAGACAAATCCATTATCAATAAGTGGTATGGTGAAAATACTAAGTCACCGGGTTATTATCATATAGATCACGGCGAAGGATATGATCCGTATCAGGTAGGGCCGAGTCGTGGCACCGGAGGTGTTGGAATATGGGAAGCCAATTCACTTGATGTGTCTAAAAATTTTGTAGGTTATAAAACGATAGCTGTTGGTCCGTTAAGAACTGTTTTTGAATTGTATTATGCGCCTTGGACTTATTATGAAATCGATGAAACAAAAAGAATTTCTTTAGATTTAGGTTCGAATTTTTCAAAATTTGAAATTCTGTATAAGTCTAACAGGCCATTGCCAAATCTTACTACTGGTATTGCTTTGCATGATAATAAAGGTGAAGTAAAGATGAATAGAAAAGAGGGCTGGTTTCGTTATGCTGAAAAAATAGATGGTGTTTTCTTAGGCGAGGGGATTGTTGTTAATCCTAAAATTGTAGCGGATGCATTTTTGGATGTTCCTGAAATAAAAGGAGGTAGTAACCTGTTAGTTATGACGCATCCGCAAAGAAATAAATTAGTTTATTATGCGGGTTTTGCCTGGCAAAAAAGTGGTCAGGTAGCAAATGCGAATGATTGGGATACTTTATTACAAAAACAATCAAAAATGTTAGCTAAGCCCCTTAAGATAACGATTAAAGCAAAAAAATAAATCTTTTTTTGTAGTTTCGCTAAAACTTACAAAAAAACAAGCATGGATATAATTTCAGGACTAAAAGATAAGGTAGTCGTAATAACTGGAGGTGCCGGAGTATTAGGTGCCGGATTTACAAGAGCATTAGCAAATCAGGGAGCTAAAATTGCTATCCTGGGAAGAGACGGTGAAAAAGCTCAAAAATTAGCAAACGAAATTATAAGCGCTGGAGGAAAGGCAGTTGGTGTTTCTGCTGATGTTTGTGACGAAGCCAGTTTGAGAAAAGCACATTCTGTTATTAATGATGCTTTAGGATTAGTAGATATCTTGATTAATGGCGCAGGAGGGAATCATCCTAAAGGGACAACTTCTGATGTTTTCTTTGATAAAGCTAATTTGGATGTGGAAGGCATGCAAACTTTCTTTGGTTTAGACACGGAAGGTTTACGTTTTGTATTTGACTTAAATTTTATTGGAACCTTATTGCCAACCCAGGTTTTTGCTAAAGATATGATTGGTAGAGAAGGTTGTAGTATCTTGAATATTTCTTCGGTAAGTGCATTCCATCCTTTGACAAAAGTAGTGGCTTATAGTGCTGCCAAAGCGGCCATCAGTAACTTAACCGAATGGCTTTCAGTTTATTTTGCAAAAGAAGGAATTCGTGTAAATGCACTTTCGCCTGGTTTTTTCTTAACCGAACAGAACAGAACTTTATTGACTAATGAAGATGGAAGTTTAACAGAGAGAGGAAATAAAATTCTTTCGCAAACCCCAATGGGAAGATTTGGTGAACCAAACGATTTAGATAGTACTTTACTTTGGTTATGTAACCCTGCTTCTCGTTTCGTAACAGGAATTGTGGTTGCTGTGGATGGAGGATTTTTAGCTTATTCAGGAGTATAAAAAAACAAAAAAAATTATAAAAAATGGGAATTGAACAAACTTGGAGATGGTACGGACCTAAGGATTCTGTGCCACTTTCACATATTAAAATGGCGGGAGCAACCGGAATTGTTACCGCTTTGCATCATATTCCAAACGGAACAGTTTGGACAGTTGAAGAAATTCAGAAAAGAAAAAAAGAAATCGAGGATGCCGGACTAACCTGGTCAGTTGTTGAAAGTATCCCGGTTCACGAAAATATCAAAACCAGAAAAGGAGATTATAAAAAATACATCGAGAATTACTGTCAGAGTATTACCAATTTAGGAGCTTGCGGAATTGACACGGTTTGTTATAATTTCATGCCGGTTTTGGATTGGACAAGAACTGATTTGGCTTTTGAAGTAGAAGATGGTTCTAAAGCTTTGCGTTTTGATCGTATGGAATTTGCTGCTTTCGAATTGTTTTTGCTAAAAAGAAAAGGAGCTGAAAACGATTATACTGCCGAAGAAATTGCTAAGGCTAAAACTGTATTTGAAGCAATGTCTGAGGATCAAAAAACAGGATTGGTAAAAAATATTATCGCTGGGTTACCGGGAGCTGAAGAAGGTTATACTTTGGAGCAGTTGCAGGCTGCTTTGGATGATTATGCTGAAATTGGTGATGCCGAATTAAGAAATAATCTTTATGCATTCTTACAAGAAATTATTCCTGCTGCTGAAAAAGCAGGAATTGTAATGGCTATCCACCCGGATGATCCGCCTTATGCAATTTTGGGTTTACCAAGGGTAGTAAGTACTGAAGCGGATGCCAAACAACTAATTGAAGTAGTAGATAGCAAAAGCAATGGTTTGTGTTTCTGTACCGGTTCTTACGGAGTAAGAGAAGATAACGACTTGGTAGGAATGGTACAACGTTTAGGTCATCGTATCAATTTTATCCATTTAAGAGCAACGAAACGTGATGCAGAAGGAAACTTTTACGAAGCAGATCATTTAGATGGTGATGTGGATATGTATGGCGTAATGAAAGCGATCGTGGAGGAACAACAAAAACGTATTGCTAATGGTCGTCCTGATTACAGATTGCCAATGCGTCCCGATCATGGTCACCAAATGCTGGATGATTTAGATAAGAAAATGAATCCGGGCTATTCTGCCATTGGTCGTTTAAGAGGTTTGGCCGAATTAAGAGGTCTTGAAAGAGGAATTCGAGGAAATCAAAATTAATACAACGAAAAGGAGCAATTTTTTTGCTCCTTTTTTGTTTAATAAAATATTACTACTCCTAATCAATTATATTTGTAGTGTATTTAAAAAGCGTACTGATGAGTTTGTTCTTCAATCTATTTCAAAAAAAATTATTTTTTAGCACTATGCTAATACTCTCTTTTTTTAGTGTATTGGGACAAGAAGATAAGCCGTTGAATGATACTAACGATGTCAAAATCGATTCCTTGTATCGTGAGGATCAGTTTTATTTTGTCTTTACTTATAATAGTTTACAGCAAAAACCTGCGGGTTTAAATCAACAGAAATTTTCCATAGGGCTTTCAGGAGGTTTTTTAAGGGATATGCCTATCAATAAAACCAGGACTAAAGCTTTTGCAACAGGTTTTGGCCTAAGCTATAATAATTATAATAATAATTTAGGGATTAGCGGAACGGCCGAAAACCCAACCTATACTATTTTAGGATCACAATCTAATTTTGATAAAAATAAATTTACCCAATTGTTAATTGATGTTCCTCTGGAATTCAGATGGCGAACGTCAACTTATCAAAGCTATAAATTCTGGCGCATTTATGGCGGAATGAAATTTAGTTATCTGGCTTATAGTAAGTCTGTTTTGCAAAATAGTGACGGACGAGTAGTAATCAATAATAATACTGACTTTGATAAATTTCTTTACGGATTGTATCTTTCTGCAGGTTATAATACTTTAAACGTTTATGCTTATTATGGATTGAATCCTATTTTTAAATCAGCTGCAATTGATGGGGTTAAGACTGACATGAAGTTTTTAAATATAGGGGTAATTTTCTATATTTTATAGCCATAAGAACAATAAAAGTATTTGAGGGATACTTCCTGTTAGTACTCCAATTACTAATTCTTTAGGTGTGTGCGCTTCCATTATTAATCGAGAAGAAGCTACTAATCCATTCATTAAAACCAGAAAAATAACTAATCCGGTATTGGCTGTGTGATGATGCATACTTAATCCAAATACAAAGAAAGTCAAGGCGCTTAATCCAGTCATGTGTAAACTCGCTTTTTTGTTAGCGAATAATAAAATCAAAGCGATTAAAGTACTGGTTAATGCACCTAACATAAAAAAATGAAGTTCAGGATATAGTTCTAATGTAATACTTTTTTTAACTAAAAGAATCAGTAAAAAAGATTGTACTACTAAAGGGAATTTGCGTTCGGATAATTCAGGAATCATTATAGAAGTGATTCGTCCTGTTGCTCTTAACAGGAAAAAAAAGAGTACCGGAATGATGAATGTGATAATCGTTACCTCAAGTAAAACCAGGTATTTTTCTTTGTTGAAAAAATAAGAATGATTAGAAAAAAGATAAAAAAGCGTGGCATAAATCGGGATAAATACCGGATGAAAGATATAGGAGAAAAAAGGAAATATTCTTTTTGGCATTGTAAAAAAAGCTTAGATACACAAATATAACGAAACTTATAAAAAGACATTGTTTATTGTGATTAGATTTGTTTTGAGCCCTTTTTTTTATCCTAAACTGTATGGGTTCAATTTAAAAAGAAGTCTTACTTTTGATGTACTATTGTTTAATAGCCTTTTTTCAATTTCATGAATATAACAATTAAGAATAGCATTTCTGTTTTGAATGCCCAATGGATTGGCATTCATCCCAATGCCAGTATTGATAACATTTCTATTGATAGTAGATCGTTGCAAAATAGCGAACACAGTCTCTTTTTTGCATTGGTTGGACCTAATAATGATGCGCATCATTATATCAAAGATTTAATCTCGATTGGTGTACAAAATTTTGTGGTGACCCATATTCCTGAAGGATGTGAAGGTCAGGCCAATTTTTTAATTGTTGAAAATACCTTGGTAGCCTTGCAACAGTTTGCAGCTTATTATCGTGGACTTTTTCATTTTCCTATTATCGGATTAACCGGAAGTAACGGGAAAACGATAGTGAAAGAATGGCTTAATTTTTTGTTGAGTCCGGATTATAATGTGATTCGAAGTCCTAAGAGTTATAATTCGCAGGTGGGTGTTCCTTTATCGGTTGTTGCGATTAATGAAAAACACAATCTGGGAATTTTTGAGGCGGGGATTTCTACTGTTAACGAAATGGACAAATTAGAAAAAATCATTAAGCCTACTATTGGTGTTTTAACGAATATTGGTTCTTCACATGATGAAGGTTTTTCAAATCTAGACGAAAAAATCAAAGAAAAAATGCAGCTTTTTAAGGAAGCAGAAGTTTTGATTTATCCGAAAAGTGCCGAGATAGAAACATATATTAATCCGAATACAAAAGCTTTTTCCTGGAGTTTTAAGGACGAAACTGCCGATGTTTTTGTGAGCAAAAAAGTAGTTTCCAATCGTGAAATGACTTTGGAGTACCAATACAAAGACAAGGTTTACGAATTAAAAATCCCTTTTGTAGATAAGGCTTCCATAGAAAATGCGGTTTCCAGTTTGCTAGTTATGTTGTATTTTAATTACGAAATAGAAGAGATTCAGGCACGAATGGAAATGTTGTTTCCGGTTGAAATGCGACTGGAAGTAAAAAACGGAATCAACAGTTGCAGTATTATTGATGATAGTTACAGTTCAGATTATCAGTCGTTGAAGATTGCTTTGGATGTATTGGAAAGTCAAAATCAATACGACAAAAAAACGGTAATTCTTTCGGACATTTTTCAAAGTGGTTTTCCTAACGAACAATTGTATGCTAAAGTAGCTAAGCTGATTGTTTCGAATAAAATTAATCGGGTAATGGGAATTGGTGAAACCATTTCGGAATTCAAAGAGCAATTTGCAAACTGTATTACCTTTAAAAATACAGCTGACTTTATTGCCAATTTTGATAAGTTAGATTTTTCAAATGAAAGTATTCTGATAAAAGGGGCGCGTTCGTTTCATTTTGAAGAAATTGTGACTTTACTCGAAGAGAAAACCCACGAAACAGTCTTGGAAATCAATCTGAATGCAATTAGTTATAATTTGAATTTTTTTAAATCCAAGTTACAACCAAAAGTAAAAATCATGGTCATGGTCAAGGCTTTTGGTTATGGAAATGGAGGATTGGAAATAGCTAAATTATTGGAGCACCACAAAGTCGATTATTTAGGGGTGGCTTTCGCCGATGAAGGAATTGCGTTGAAAAACGGCGGAATCAAATTGCCTATTATGGTTTTAAATCCGGAAAGCACTAGTTTTTCTGCGATTATTCAATATGGCTTAGAACCAGAAATTTATAGTTTAAAAGGTTTGTATGCTTTTTTAAAAATAGCCAAACAAAAAAATCTCCAACATTTTCCAATTCACATTAAATTGGATACGGGAATGCACCGTTTGGGATTTGAAGAAAATACCGTTGATGAACTGATTGCTACTTTAAAAGGGAATTCAAACGTTAAGGTGCAAAGTATATTGTCGCACATGGCAACCAGCGACGATGCGAAGCATCATGAGTTTGCGCTTTCGCAAATTGCTTTGTATGATAAATTATCCACTAAAATCATGACTGAATTAGGAATTAGTCCTATTCGTCATATTTTGAATACTTCTGGAATTTCTAATTTCAAGGATGCACAATTTGATATGGTTCGCCTTGGAATTGGTTTGTATGGCGTTTCTAATGATGAAAACGAACAGAAGTTTTTGGAAAATGTGGGAACTTTAAAATCTATTATTTCTCAAATCCGAGTGATTCCTGCAGGCGATAGCGTGGGTTACGGACGTCGTTTTATGGCTGAAAAACCAACTAAAATTGCAACTATTCCTATTGGTTATGCCGATGGAATTTCGAGAGCTTGGGGAAATGGAGTGGGATTTGTTAGTGTAAAAGAGCATAAAGCACCCATTTTAGGAAGTGTGTGTATGGATATGCTAATGGTGGATGTGAGTGAAATTGATTGTCAGGAAGGAGACGACGTGATCATCTTTGGTGAAAGCCCAAACGTTTCTTTAATAGCTAAAAAATTAAACACTATACCTTATGAAATTCTTACCAGTATTTCACAACG
>JALRGZ010000117.1 GCA_023253295.1 Flavobacterium sp. | reverse complement strand
GACAGAAGTTCTTTTGACAGAATCCAACACGCTGGAGGATTTATTTCGGTAAATACTTCAGGAAATACAATTGATGCTAACACTATTCCGGTAAACAAAGATGATGCAGATAAAGCTTTTGATGCTGCAACTTGTATTGGATGTGGAGCTTGTGTGGCTACTTGTAAAAACTCTTCAGCTATGTTATTCGTTTCGGCTAAAGTTTCTCAATATGCTTTGTTACCACAAGGTAGAGTGGAAGCTGCTGACCGTGTATTGAACATGGTAAAACAAATGGACGAAGAAGGATTTGGTAACTGTACGAATACAGGAGCTTGTGAAATTGAATGTCCAAAAGGAATTTCATTAGAGAACATTGCTCGCATGAACAGAGAGTATCTTTCGGCTAGCTTGAAAGGATAATATACCCCTTGATCCTAAAGGGGAACAAGATTTCTATATAAAAACGCATTCATTGATTTGGATGCGTTTTTTGTTTTTATGAAAATAGCAACTATTTTATTTGTTGATGTAATAGATGGCAAAGTTGATTAACAAAGCCAGTAATTTAGGGTCGTTTTCAAAACCTTGTCTTATTTTTTGAAAGGCAATTCTAATTTGTGCTTCAACAGTTTTTTGTGAGATATCAAGTTGTTCGGCAATCTCCCGGTATTTTAATCCGCCAATTTTATTCAATTCCAGAATCTCTCTGCATTTTGGAGGTAGTGTTTCTAAAATCTCTTTGAGTTTAAGAATCTTTTTTTCGGTTAATTCTTTGTCCTCGTCAATGGCGTTTCTTAAAGCCTGTTCCTGAAATTCTTCAAAAAATAAATCGAGACTCTTTGTTTTTCGATAATGATCTACAAAACAATTATAGGTTGCAGTATAGAGATAGCTTTTGATTGTGGTTTTTATATTTAATTCGGCGCGTCTGGTCCAGATTTTTATAAAGGTTTGTTGGACGATATCTTCGGATAAATCGGGGTCTTTTGTGAAAGTAGTGATATAAGCAACCAAAGAATGGTAGTATCTTTGAAATAAAATTTCGAAAGATTTCTTATTATTTTCCTTGATTTCTTGTATTAATGTTAAGTCTGTCATTAAATCAAAACTTGTTTTTACAAAATTGCTAAAAAATCACGGATTAACAAAAAATTAATAAATCTTTTAAGGGTAAACGATGAATCTTTCGTCATATCAATAAACTTTAAAGCAAAATACTTTGGAAAATTTAATTCATAAATTTTTAACCGGTGCTATTTCTGATGCAGAATTACAGGAATTACGTGTTCTTTTGCTTGAGCCAGAAAATAAGCAAATTTTTGAATCCTATATTCAAGATGCGCATTTAGTCAATACTGTTTTGTCAAATGTTGATTCCCAAAAAGCATTTCAAAAAGTAATGCTGCAAATTCAACAAGAACCAAAGGTACGAAAATTGTTTGCTCGAAAAATGCTTCAGTATGCAGCCATTTTTATTGGTTTTGGAATAATTAGTTATTTAATATGGAAACCAAAACCAGTTGAAGTTGTTTCTAATGTTGTAGCTGAAAAAGTTATCAAAACAGGATCAGATAAGGCAATTTTGACTTTAGCAAATGGTCAACAGGTTGTGCTTGAAAAAGGCAAGACTTATAAGTCTAACAATGCTACCAGTACGGGAGAAGAGCTTGTTTATAGTAAAGATGCGGCTATTACTAAAGAAGAGTACAACACTATTACAACGCCGCGTGGAGGTCAATTTCAATTGCAATTAGCTGATGGAACGGAGGTTTGGTTGAATTCTGATTCTAAATTACGTTATCCTGTTCGTTTTGTTGGGAATCAACGTGTAGTAGAATTGGAGGGTGAAGCATATTTTGTTGTTACCAAAGATAAAACCAAAAGATTTATTGTGAAATCACCTAAAACGGCTGTTACTGTTTTAGGAACTTCATTCAATGTGAGTGCTTATACAGACGATAATTTTGTTGCTACAACTTTAGAAGAAGGTAAGGTTAAAATGAGTTTTGCTAATTCAGAAGTGCAGTTGGTACCTGGTGAGCAAGGTTTTGTAAACAAGAATAAGAATCAAGGTTTAGAAGTTACTACAGTTGATACCCGAAATTTTACTTCCTGGAAAGATGGTGAATTTTATTTTGAACACGAAAACCTAGAATCTATTCTGAAAAAAGTGAGTCGTTGGTATAATGTTGATTTTGTCTTTATGAACGAATCTTTAAAGCATAAAAAGTTTACAGGTGCTGTTCGCAAGAGTGAGTCAATTACTTTCCTAATGAATATTATCAGTAAAACAGCACCTATAACTTATAAAATAGTAAAAGAAGAAAATAATGCCTATGGAATACAAATAGCTAAAAAGTAACCAGTATGAAAATTGGGAAGTATTGGGCCCCCTTATCCAATTGAATTCTTGTTGCAAAGCAACACTAAACAAATACCATAATAACTAATTAAAACCACATGTATGAAAAAAAGTTTGTCGAATGATGCTGTAAGGTGTCAAGGTTGGTACCTGTTCCGATTCATGGGAATCGTAAATAAGAAGAGCTTATTATTTATTATATTATTTTTAAATATTTCGGCTTTTGCATTTTCCCAGAAGATATCAATAAATATGGGGGAGGTTACCTTAGGAAAAGCCTTAAAAGAAATTCGTGATAAAACGAAAGTTACTTTCTTTTATAGTGAAGAAGAAATCGACTTAAATCGTAAAGTACGAGTTAATTTTACCAACACCGATGTTAAAGATATTGTATCGAAATTAGTTGGTAAAGACTTCAAAGTTGAAAAACAAGCTGACAAATTTTATTTAATTGTACCTACAAAGCCAGTTTCGGTAGTTGATGACGTACAACAATCTGTTGTTGTAACTGGAAGGGTTGTAGATACGAAAGCCAATCCAATCCCTGGTGTAACAGTTCAGGTATTAAGAAATAAAACTACAGTTTTGACAGATATTGATGGTAAATATTCCATTACAGCTATGAAAGGGGATAAATTACAATTTAGTTTTATTGGATATTTAACTGTAGAAAAGATTGTAGATCAAAATAAACTTTATGATATTATTTTAGAAGAAGAAGTTTCTAAATTGAATGAAGTTGTTGTAACCGGTTATTATGATCGTAAAAAGGAAAGTTTCACAGGAGCTGAAACCACAATTAAAGGTAAGGATTTGACTGCTGTAACAAGTCAGAATTTATTAGCTGCTTTAGCTATTGTAGCTCCGTCTTTTAAATTAGTTGAAAACAACTCTTTTGGTAGTGATCCTAATCGTATGCCTGATTTTACTATTCGAGGTGGGAGTAGTATCAATTCCGACTTAAATTCAGAATATAAAAATAATCCTAATTTACCCACTTTTATTCTTGATGGATTTGAGGTTAAAGCGACTGTTATTTTTGACTTAGATCCTAATAGAGTTGAATCCATTACTGTTTTGAGAGATGCTTCGGCAACTGCGATTTATGGTTCCAGAGCTGCAAATGGAGTTGTGGTAATTACTACAAAACGTCCTGAAAAAGGGATGATGAACATTAAATACAATGCCAATTTAGATTTTGTAGCTGCTGATTTGTCGGATTATAATTTGATGAATGCCAGTGAAAAATTAGAATATGAAAGATTGGCCGGTTTATATTCAAGTGATGTTGTTTATGTAAACGAACTTTACCAACAGCGTTATAACGAAAGATTAAAATTAGTACAACAAGGAATTAATACCGATTGGATAGCTATTCCTGTTAGAAAATTAGGAGTTGATAATACCCATTCCTTATTTCTTGAAGGTGGAGATGATCATTTTTTATATTCATTCAATGTGAATCATAAAGAGACTGTTGGTGCTATGAAAGGTTCTGATCGTGTTAGAAATGGTTTGTCTATTAAATTACAACACAATAGAGAAAAATTAAGATTTGCTAATACCGTTTCGTTCAACCGAATGAAAGCCAATAATTCTAAGTACGGTACTTTTAGTCAGTATACATACATGAATCCTTATTACTATCCATATGATGAGAATGGCAGAGTTAAAGAAAACTTATATATTAATGATTCGGGAGTATTGGTTCCAAATATGTTGTACAATTCTACTTTAAACAGTAAAGATTCGGAAGACTATAATGAATTTGTAAACAACTTTTCTTTTTCATGGGATATTTCTAAAGCACTTAAATTAACCAGTAGAATTGGTTTGGTTTATAAAAAATCAAATACTGATCAGTTTTTACCTGCCGAAAACACAGCTTTTGCTAATACAACAGTTAAAGGAAGATATTATAAAGCAGGTACTGATGAATCTTCTTATGATGGGAACTTGGTGTTGGCATACAATAAGTTAGTGAATAAAAAACACTTATTTAATGTTAATGGAATTTATAATATTAATGAAGATAAGGTCGACAGTTTTTCTTTTATTGGTGAAAATTATCCTAACAGTAATTTGGACCATGTTAGTATGGGAACCCAATATCAAACAGGAGGAACTCCGGGCGGAAATTATTTTATCAGAAGATTAATGGGGGTAGTTGGAGCTTTTAACTATGCCTATGATAATAGATTTTTATTGGACTTTTCAGTAAGAAGTGATGCTTCTTCTGTTTTTGGTGCCAATGATCGTTGGGCTACTTTCAAAAGTGGAGGTATAGGATGGAATATTCATAAAGAGAAATTTTTAGAAAAAATTTCGGCAGTAGATTTATTAAAAGTTAGAGCGTCTCTTGGAGAAACTGGAGGGACTAATTTTAATCCGTACCAATCCTATATGATGTATAATTATAAAGATTCATCATTAGATAATTTAACCTATAATGGAAGTTTAGGTGCTGTTTTGATGGCTTTAGGAAATCCGGATCTAAAATGGCAGAAAAATGTGAAATTGAACATCGGTTTTGATTTTGCCTTTTTCAATAATAGATTGAGCGGAAATTACAACTACTATAATCAGGTTTCTCAAAATCAATTAATCAACTTAACATTAGCGCCATCTGTAGGTTTTCCTACCTATACGGAGAATTTAGGGAAAGTGAGAAATGAGGGAATTGAGTTGAGTTTAAAATACGTGTTGATTGATTCTAAAAAGTCTAACTTCAACTGGAGCATTTTTACTAATGTTATTCATAATGAAAATACACTTATGGATATCAACGATGCTTTGACGGCATTCAATGATAGACAAGACGAATCAGCTTTAGAAAATGGTATAACTTCTACTTTTGTAAAATTTGTAGAAGGACAATCTACCAATACTATTTGGGCAGTGGAATCAAGAGGTATTGATCCTGCAACAGGTAAAGAAATTTTTGTTGATAAAGACGGAAACTTAACTAACACTTACAGCTTCAAAGATCAAAAGCCAATGGCAGTTCAAGATCCAAAATTAGAAGGGAATTTTGGAACACAGGTTTTTTACAATGGCTTTGAGTTAGGTGCTTATTTTGGTTTTAAATATGGAGGTTATTTATACAACCAAACTTTAGTAGATAAAGTTGAAAATGTGGATCCAAGACAAAATGCTGATAAACGCGTATTATATGATCGTTGGAAAACTCCTGGTGATGATTCTCTTTTTAAAGCAATTACAAATACTTCTAAAACTTATCCAACTTCAAGATTTATTCAAAAAGATGATGAGATACGTTTTACTTCATTGAATTTGTCTTATAATTTCGATACTGAATTGGTTAAAAGATGGGGGTTAAGACGATTAAGAGTATCGGCTATTAGTAATGATTTGTTCAGATTGAATTCTGCCAAAATAGAAAGAGGTACGAGTTATCCTTTTGCACGTACATTCTCTTTAAATGTTCAAGTTTCACTTTAAAAATTAAAGCAATGAAAATTAAAATATATAGTCTATTATTATTGGCAATTCTCTTGAATTCATGCAGTGATTATTTTGATGTTTCACCAAAAACTAATATTAAAGCCGAAGATTTGTTTCAAAATGAAACAGGTTTCAATGATGCTTTGTTAGGGGTTTACACCATAATGAGTACAAAAAATTTGTATGGAGAAAATATGACCTACGGATTCATGGATGTCCTGGCGCAATATTATCCTGGTATTAAAAGTAATACTAATCATATTTTTATTAATGATGTGGCTTATGATTATACTAATCTAGCAGTGTCTAATCGTATAGGTACTATCTGGGATAAACATTATTCAGCTATAGCAAATACAAATGCGATTTTAAAATATATTGATAATAATCCGGCCATCTTTTCAGGAGGGTCACATGACGTTTTTAAAGGTGAAGCTATGGCTTTACGAGCGTATTTGCATTTTAATTTATTGAGAACTTTTGCCAATGCGCCAGTTTTGGGAATGGAAGAAAAAGCAATTCCTTATGTAGATGTGTATTCTAAAGAAGCACAACCGGCTCTTACGGTTTCGGAGGTTTTGGATAAAATTATAGCCGATCTTGAGGCTGCACACGAATTAATGAAAGAAAGTGATCCTTACGGACCAAACTTTGCCAGTATTCCTGTGCTTTCCACACCAAAAGTGCTTACAAACAGACAGTATAGAATGAATTATTATGCAGTTACTGCTGCTTTGGCAATTGTGAATCAATATGCTGGAAATAATGAGGATGCTTTGCTATATGCTCAGGAAATTATAGGTACAGCAGATGGTACCACTAAGGCCCCGATAAGTTTGTTCAAATTTGCAAATTTGTCAACTGACGTAACAGCTGCTTCTGAAATAATTTTTAAGTTGAATGTATCTAAATTGGTTACTTATACAGATACTTATTTAAGTTTTGCAGCATCGCAAGGATTAAGAAATACTTGGTTAGGAATTAATACTGCGATTATCAATCAAATGTATGCTACAACTGGTGGAACTTCGATAGATGTTAGACCAAGTGTATTTTTTGGAGCATCCATAAACGGGGAGAGTGCTGTAGCAAAATATACTAATAAAACAGATGTTCCAATGCTGAAAATAAGTGAATTATACCTTGTGGCTGCACAGCTTGAAACTGATTTAAATAATGCATTAGCTTACTTTAATAAGTTTACTGCAAGTAGAGGTATTGCCGCTAAATCAGGTTTGACCAGAGAGGAATTGGATGCTGAAATTGATAATGAGTTTAAGAAAGAGTTTATAGGTGAAGGAAAATTATTCTGGAATTATAAAAGAAAGAATGCTACAACAATTGGTTCAGCAAATGATGTGACCGTTACAAATTCTGCAATCTATACATTGCCAATTCCTGCAGATGAGTATGAATTTGGGAATTTATAAAAGGAGATCATTTATTAATGTTTAAAAGATAAAATTATGAAAAAGTTAATTTTTAGAACTTCGATAGTAGCATTGCTTCTGGTTATTTTTTCGAGTTGTACACAAGATGATCCAATCGGTTTTACAGGGAAACAAGGAGTGTATTTTAATGCTACTGACGGAACAATCGATAGTTTATATTATTCATTTCTTGGAAAAATTCCAGATGTAGATACAATTAAAATCCCTTTAAAAGTGATGGGAAATAAATTGGTTACGGATCAATTGTATAAAGTTGTCATTGATGAAACTAAAACTACTGCAGTTGAAGGTTTACATTATAAAAAACTGGAAGAGTCGTATGTTTTTCCAGCAAATAAATTTGGAACTGATTTAAAATTGGTAGTAAATCGTAATGATCCAGCGTTGTTGACTGAAGACAGAGTGATTGCTTTAAAATTAGTCCCAACGGATGATTTTGATTTAGGTTATTCTAACAAAGTTAATTTAAGAGTATTTATAACTAATAGGTTAATTAAACCATCCTATTGGGATACCTATCTCTATATTTATTTTGGAGATTATTCAAAAGTAAAACACAATATTGCGATTAATACTCAGGGACATGATTTTCCATTACTGGAGACTGATGCAAAGAGTACTGCAAAAGGTTTCGGAACTACCTATTGGGGTATACAAGGACGAGGAGTTTGTAGTTATATTATTGAAAATGAGGTGTATGATGAGGATGGGAATAGGATTTATCCTTGGAGCGTATTATAGTAATTCATTAACTGCCAAAATTTAGAAAAACATGAAAAAAATACTTTTTGCAATACTTAGTTTAATGACTGTTTTGTCCTGTGTTACAGACGATACAGTAACAAAGTTTAATGATCTTAATACGGTTTCTATTTCGGGATTGGAGGATAATTATACCTTCGATTTTTTACGACCAAAAACGATAGAACCAGTTGTGACTACTGCCCGAAATGATGAGAGTAATTTAGAGTATAGATGGTATCTATTTAATACCACTAATAAATTTTCTGCCGATACACTTTCTAGAGAGAAAATCTTTAATGCGGCCGTAGGGGCTCTTCCTGGTGCGGGATATTCACTCGTTTTTAGTGTTCAGGATAAAACAACGGGTGTGTATTATAAAAAGACAATGGCAGCTACAATTGTTAGTGATTTAACGGCAGGTACTTTGGTTTTATGCGAAGAAAATGGAAAAGTTGATTTGAATTTTATAAACCCTTCTAGAAATGAAGTGCTCCGTAACGTATTTACGAATGCCAATCCTGATTTGACACTTACTTCTTCAGCAAAAAGAGTAGTGTCTGCTAATCCGAATAATACTAAGCTTGCCTGTAAACAAATTATGGTATTTTCAAATGATGCCGATGGGGGTTTTGTATTAGATCCTAATACGTTCAAAAAAACGAATACTCTTAGAGTTGGGTTTTATACTGCGATTAGCGATCCGATTCTTGCTGATGCTAACTATGAAACAGCGGTGAATCCTAAAACATCATCTTATGATTATTTATTCATTAATGGTAAGGTGTACAATAGGAGTGTTGGAACTAATGATCCTAAATGGAAACCTTCTTTAATAATTACCGATACTAGTATTCCGACTAATTATAGTCTGGCACCATTTGCAGTAAACACAAACTTGTTTCATGCTAATTCTTCGCAAATTCCAGTTTTTTATGATAATTTAAACGGAAGGTTTTTGAATTTGACAGCTACTAATGTTGGATATATAGGTCAATTCCCATTTGTGGCTAATATAGGTTTTGAAGTTAATAATACTGGCATGAAAATATTAGGGGTTGGAGATACTAATCCATCAACGGCTATTTTTGCTGGTAGATCTTATATTGCTATTTGTGAGAGTATTGCCGATCCATCTAAACGTTATTTAATGCGTTTTTCATATGGATTTAAAGTACAAGCAGATATTCCAACAAAGCAAACTTTAGTTGGTGAATCATTGACGTTATTGGATCCAGCTACTTATCCTGGAATTTATGCTACTGATAAATTTGTTTACGAATATTGGAATACAACAAAAGGAATATTATGGTATACTGATGGGGGTAAATTATATGCATTAAATGCGGCAACTGCATCTGCGCCTACAGAAAATGTAATGATCAATTTTGCAGCTCAGGGTTTAACAGCTGATGTCGTGAAGACTTTTAATAGAAGCACATTAGGAAAAAGTTTGATACGTATTGCTGTGAGAGATAATAATTTATCTACAGGAAAAGCGGGGATAATTAATTATGAGGCAAGTCTTGTTGGAGGAATAACTATTGATGAAACAAGCAGAATCTTTGGTCTGGGAGATAAGATTATCGATTTTGATGAAAAAGTAAATTAAATTTAAAATGAATAAATTTTTAAAAATCCTTTCTGTTTTCCTGTTTAGCATTTCCATACATGCTCAGGGAATTAAATTTTTCCATGGTTCTTTTGAGGAGGCCATGGAATATGCCCAAAAAAACAATAAGAAAATATTTGTTGATGTTTATACTACCTGGTGTGGTCCTTGTAAAAAAATGTCACAAACAACCTTTGTCGATCCTCAGGTAGGTGATTATTTTAACAAAGGTTATGTGTGTTTAAAAATTGATGCGGAAAACGAATCAAAAAGTGGCTTTTTTAAACGTTACAAAGTAACAGCCTTTCCTTCTTTGTTTTGGTTGGAAGCCAATGGTGATCTGTTAGATAAATTTTCTGGTTTTTTGGATGCGACTTCTTTTCTTGATTTTGCTAAAAAAGCCGAGCATAATGATATTTTGGCACAGTATAATAAGTTAGATACGCAATGGAAATCAGGGGATCATAGTTTTGAATTGTATAACAAGTTTGTTCTGGGGCTTATGAATAAGTTGTATCCGGAAAAAATTAAACCTTATACCATTGAATATATTTCAGGTTTATCTGAAAAGGAATTACAATCGCCAAATGCATTTAGAGTATTGGCTAATTTTATTGGGCGCGCTGAAAAAGATGTTATATCTGAAACACTTTTAAAAAATTGGGATATTTATTTGGCTGAGCTGCCAAGTACAAGAAGAGTTTGGACTCAAATGTATTCCAGTATGGTAAGACAGGCAACTGCTTTGAGAGTTAAAAAAGATGAAGTAGGCTATAAAAAACTGATCGATTTTATTCAGAATTCAGCTTTTAATCACAAAGATCTAATCATGGATTCTATGAAATTTGAAAATCTGGTTTTTGACAAAAAATATTCTGAGGCAATTAACGAAATGATCGCATTGACTCAAAAATACAAAGACCAGCCATTTTTGTATGATGAATATATTTATACACTTATCATTGGGGATTATTATTTGCAAAAAGATATAAAATTAGAAGATGCCGATAAGGTGATTGCTTTTGCAACAACCAACGCTAAAAACTTAGCTACGCAAAAATCAATGTTGTATTTAGCTTCTGCCTATACTTTGAAAAAAGATTATAAAACAGCTTATGAGTATTTAGCTTCTTTAGCTTTTTATCCGGAGCCAAAGTTGTCCAATGCAGTCTATAAAAAAATGAATTTACCGGTTACCAAAAAAGAATTCCCTTGGTAATTTAAGATAATTAAATAGATAGTGTATTGTCCAAAAAACGCATCCATTCTTTCGGATGCGTTTTTTGTTTGTTTGAAATCTTTGCTAATCTCTTTTTGGCTTTACGTATCTTTGTGAAACAGCAAACTATGTAACATGAAAGTAGCACTTATTCAATCATCTCTAGTTTGGGAAAACCCAAAAGCGAATAGAACTCATTTTGAGGATAAAATAAATGCATTAACTGAAGCAGTTAATTTAATTGTGCTTCCTGAGATGTTTTCTACTGGCTTTACGATGAATCCTAGCGATTTAGCTGAAAGTATGCAAGGCGAAACGGTACAATGGATGCAAACTTTGGCGAAAGCCAAAAATGTGGCTATAACAGGAAGTTTGGTAATAGAAGAATCGGGTAATTTCTATAACCGAATGCTGTTTGTATATCCTTCTGGCGAAACTTTGTATTATGATAAAAAACATTTGTTTACCCTTTCAGGTGAGGATAAGGTTTACACGGCTGGAGATAAAAAAATAATTGTGGATTATTTGGGTTGGAAAATCTGCCCTTTGGTTTGCTATGACTTGCGTTTTCCTGTTTTTTCCAGAAATACTAATGATTATGATTTGCTTTTGTATGTAGCCAGTTGGCCTGAAAAAAGAATTAAAGCCTGGGATACGCTGTTAAAAGCCCGAGCAATTGAGAATATGAGTTATGTTGTAGGAGTTAACAGAATTGGAGTTGACGGCAATCAACATCCGTACAATGGACACTCACAAGTAATTGATTTTCTAGGAGATTATTTAGTAGCGCCACAGGAAACAGAAAATTTTTTTGTGCT
>JALRGZ010000015.1 GCA_023253295.1 Flavobacterium sp. | reverse complement strand
AGAATATGCCGAATTAGAATGGCCAATCGACATTGCAATTGCTCTTATTTGGGTAGTTTTTGGTATCAATATGATTGGAACTATTCTTAAAAGAAGAGAGCGTCACTTGTATGTAGCAATCTGGTTTTACATCGCCACTTTCGTTACTGTAGCGGTATTGCATATTTTCAACAGTCTGGCTTTGCCTGTTTCTGCAATGAAAAGTTATTCTGTTTATGCAGGAGTTCAGGATGCTTTGGTACAATGGTGGTACGGACACAATGCGGTGGCATTTTTCTTGACCACACCTTTCTTAGGAATGATGTATTATTTTATTCCAAAAGCGGCTAACAGACCGGTATATTCTTATCGCTTATCTATCGTTCACTTTTGGTCTTTAATCTTTTTATACATCTGGGCCGGACCACATCATTTATTGTATTCAGCTTTGCCTAACTGGGCACAAAACTTAGGAGTGGTATTCTCTGTAATGTTGATTGCGCCATCTTGGGGAGGTATGATTAACGGATTATTGACTTTACGTGGAGCCTGGGATAAAGTGCGTCAGGAACCAGTATTGAAATTCTTCGTAGTTGCTGTTACAGGTTATGGTATGGCTACTTTTGAAGGACCAATGTTATCTCTTAAAAATGTAAATGCTATTGCGCACTTTACCGATTGGATTATTGCTCACGTACACGTAGGAGCTTTAGCTTGGAACGGATTTATGGCTTTTGGTATCATCTATTGGTTGATTCCCCGCATGACCAAAGGACCTTTACACTCTTTAAAATTAGCGAATGTTCATTTCTGGTTAGGTACTCTAGGAATTATCCTTTATACTTTACCATTGTATGTGGCAGGATTTACTCAGGCTTCTATGTGGAAACAATTTAATCCTGATGGAACCTTGACTTATGGTAACTTCTTGGAAACCGTAACTCAGATTATTCCAATGTACTGGATGAGAGCTGTAGGAGGGACATTATATGTGACTGGAATGTTCATTTTAGTATATAATATTTACCAAACTGTTAAAGCGAATAATGTTGTAGAAGACGAATTAGCAGAAGCTCCTGCTTTACAAAAAATTAGTGCAGGAAGAGTAAAAGGGGAAAAATTCCACCCTTGGTTAGAAAGAAAACCTATCCAATTGACCATTTTAGCTACTGTAGCGATTTTGATTGGAGGTATTATTCAAATTGTACCAACAATTATGGTAAAATCAAATATCCCAACCATTACAAGTGTAAAACCCTATACACCATTAGAATTAGAAGGACGTGATTTATACATCCGTGAAGGTTGTGTAAGCTGTCACTCTCAAATGGTTCGCCCATTCCGTAGTGAGGTAGAACGTTACGGACCTCAGTCTAAAGCAGGAGAATTTGTTTATGACCATCCATTCCTTTGGGGATCAAAACGTACAGGTCCTGATTTGTTAAGAGTTGGTGGAAAATACAATGACAACTGGCACTTTAACCACTTATGGTCTCCACAAAGTACTTCTGCAGGTTCTATCATGCCGGGATACAAATGGTTGTTTGACAATAAAGCCTTAGATGTTTCAGATATCGAAGCTAAAATGGAAGTGATGCGAACTTTAGGAGTTCCATACACGGATACTGATATTACAAATGCTCAAAAAGCAATTCATGAGCAATCTCAAAAAATTGAAAATAGTCTGCATGCAGATCCTGACTTTGTAAAAAGTTATGAAGAAAGTAAAAAGAAAGCGGAAGCCAGAGGAGAGCAATTCATAGCTATGAAAGACAGAGAAATCGTAGCCTTAATTGCTTATATCCAAAGATTGGGAACTGATATTAAAGTGAAAACGAACTAATAAAAAGAAGTATCATGTTTGAACAAATAAAACACAATATGGAAACTATAGCAGGAGTGGAAATTTATCCAATACTGTCTTTATTGATTTTCTTTTTCTTCTTTGTAGGATTAGCACTTTGGGTTTTCTCGTATAAAAAAGAGAAAATCAATGAGATGAGTGAAATTCCGTTGAGAGACAGTTTGTAGTATAATTTCAAAATAAGTAAAATGAAAAAATTAATTCCAGCATATGTAAGAGTACCGGTGTTTTTCTTTATCATCTTTGGTGCCATTGAATATTTTATTGACTCAGGTGATAGGGCAGCCTTTATCAAGTATCCTATGGTTGATGTCATCCTATTGGTGGTTTTGTTACTGCTGATTGCCATAGAAATTGTGGTCAAAGCAGCTGATAATATTGTGTACCAATTGTTACCAGAAGAAGAAAAAGCAAGATTAGCAGCCGAGGAAGAATTACCTTTAAAAGAATCAGCTTGGTTTAAAAACCTAATGAATAAGTTGACGAAAACAGTTCCTATTGAAAATGAAGGTAGTTTGTTATTAAACCACGATTACGATGGCATCAAAGAATTAGACAATAATTTACCACCTTGGTGGGTATATTCTTTCTATGCCTGTATTGTTTTTGCCGCTATTTATTTAGTTCGTTTTGAAATTATGGGAGCTGATAATCAGGAAATGGAATTGAAAAAAGAATTGGCTCAGGCTAAAATTGAAGTGGAAGAATATATGAAAAATGCGCCTGATTTAATGGATGAGAAAACAGTTACGTTACTTACTGAACCGACTGATCTGGCTATTGGAAAAGAAATATTTGCTAATAACTGTGTGGCTTGTCACAGAGCCGATGCCGGAGGGCAAATAGGTCCTAACTTAACTGATGATCACTGGATTTTAGGTGGCGGAATTAAAAATGTTTTCCATACGATTACTAATGGAGGTAGAGATGGAAAAGGGATGATTTCATGGAAGGGAACTTTGAAACCTAAAGAAATTCAAAAAGTAGCCAGTTATATCCTTTCTTTAAAAGGCAGTAATCCAAAAGATCCAAAAGCTCCGGACGGTGAAATTTGGAAAGAAGAAGCGGCAGCTGTAACAGCAGCAAAATAATAAAATGATGATAAACCATTAAGAGATTCGGAGTTTTCTAAATATAAATCTCTTAATTTCTTAATGGTATAAAAAGAAACAAAATGTCAAAATTAGCCGACGAAACTTTCAGAGACAGTATTGGAACTATTGACAATGAAGGGAAAAGGAAGTTTATTTATCCTAAAAAGCCTTCAGGTAAATTTTATAATTATCGAAAAGCCCTCAGTTATGTGCTATTGTTAATTCTGGTTGCCAATCCGTTCATAAAAGTAAATGGAAATCAGTTTATGATGTTCAACATTTTGGAACGCCGATTTAACATTTTTGGATTTCCATTTTGGCCACAGGATTTCTATCTCTTTGTCCTTTTTATGATTATAGGGGTAGTGTTTGTGATTCTGTTTACGGTAATTTTTGGACGTATTTTTTGCGGTTGGATTTGTCCGCAGACTATTTTCCTGGAAATGGTTTTCCGTCGAATTGAATTTTGGATAGAAGGGGACAGAGGCGCTCAGATGCGATTGGCAAAACAGGAATGGAACGCCGAAAAAATCAGAAAAAAAGGCTTGAAATGGTTTGTTTTTTTCTTGATTTCTTTTGGAATAGCCAATGTTTTTCTGGCATATTTGATTGGTAGTGACGAATTGATAGCCATGATTGAAGATGGCCCTGCAGCTCACATCAGTACTTTGATTGCCATGTCTATTTTTACAGCAGTGTTCTATTTTGTTTTCGTTTGGTTCAGAGAGCAGGTATGTATCATTGCCTGTCCCTACGGAAGATTACAAGGGGTACTTTTAGACAATAAATCCATCAATGTAGCCTATGATTTTGTTCGTGGAGAAAAAGAAACCGGGCGAGCCAAATTCAATAAAAAAGAAGACAGAGCTTTAACCGGAAAAGGAGATTGTATTGATTGTCGTCAGTGTGTAAATGTATGTCCTACGGGAATTGATATTCGAAACGGAACGCAGCTGGAATGTGTGAATTGCACCGCCTGTATTGACGAATGTGATACCATCATGGAAAGTGTAGGTTTGCCAAAAGGTTTGATTCGTTATGCATCAGAAGATGAAATAGAGAAAAAAGCGCCTTTTAAATTTACCACCAGAATGAAAGGTTACACGGCTGTTTTAAGTATTTTGATAGCTATGTTAATTGGCTTGTTGTTTTTACGTACAGATGTAGAAGCATTGATTTTACGATTACCGGGACAGTTGTATCAGCACAAAGGGGAAAATATCAGCAATGTGTTTACCTATAAAATTATCAACAAGACCAATGATGATTTTGATAAGCTTCATTTTAAGTTAAAAGACATCAAAGGAGAATTAAAAGTAGTAGGAAAGCAAATTTTACAAGTGCCTAAACAGGGAATGAGTAGTGGAACCTTATTTATTGAAATTAATAAATATTTGTTGGAAAGCGATAAAACCAAATTAAAAATAGAAGTCTACAACGGCGATAAAAAAATAGAAACAACAACGACTAGTTTTTTAAGCCCGAGAAGTTTTGATTAATAAAAAAGATTGTTTACTTCAAAAAGAAAAGATGATGAAAAAAATCAATTGGGGAACAGGATTAGCAATAGCTATTGCATTGTTTATAGGCTTTATATTGTATTTTGTTGTCAAAGTACAATCCAATTCTAAGTATGATAATGAGTTAGTTGTGGAAGAATATTATAAGCATGATGCTAATTTTCAGGAAGAAATAGATCGCGTTCAGAATGCTCAGGATTTAAATCACAAACCAATCATAACCAAAACAGCTGAAGGAATTACTATTGAATTCCCTCAGGAGTTTAATGCTACCCAAATTACAGGAACAGTGTCCCTCTACAGACCGTCTAACAAAAAATTAGATTTCGATACTCCGATTTCGTTGTCTAATCCAACTTTGCTCATACCTAAATCAAAATTGGTAGGCGGTCAATGGGACATC
>JALRGZ010000325.1 GCA_023253295.1 Flavobacterium sp. | reverse complement strand
TTCATAATTACGAAATTTGTATCAAAGAAATGAAATCATGTTTAGAGCCTTACAATCCCGAAATTTCAAACTGTTTTTTTATGGACAATCTGTATCAGTTATTGGTACTTGGTTGCAAAAAACTGCTGTAAGTTGGATGGTGTATAGCATCACTGGTTCGGTTTTTCTTTTAGGGTTAGCCACTTTTTTAAGTATGATTCCTTCTTTATTTCTAGCACCTTTAGCTGGAAGTATTATTGGCCGTTACAACAGACACCGAACTATGATTGTTCTACAAACTTTAGCCATGCTACAAGCGGGAACTTTGGCCTTATTAATTTATTTAAAAATTTACAACATTACTTTTATATTGGCATTAAGTCTAATCCAAGGCATCATCAATGCTTTTGATATGAATTGTCGTCAAACAATGATGGTAGATATTGTTGACAACAAAGAAGATGTGGCTAATGCTGTTTCTTTAAACTCAACTATTACAAATTTTGCCCGTATTGCCGGCCCTGCGTTTGCTGGGATTATTTTACATCAATATGGTGAAGATATATGTTTTATTGGTAATTTCTTAAGTTATATTCCCGTATTAATTTCATTGTCTTTAATGAGAATTAAACCTTACACAAAAACAACCAATCAACTGAGTATGATAGATGACTTAATAGAAGGTCTTGATTACATCAAAAAAGAAAATGAAATGGGTAAAATGCTGTTAATGTTAGCTTGTAGTAGTTTATTTGTAATTTCGTTTAACACATTAATGCCTGTTTTCGCCAAAGATATTTTCAATGGAAATGCTCAAACTTTCAGTTGGTTTGAAAGTGCAGCTGGAATAGGATCTATTATTTCGGCCATTTATTTAGCCAATCTAAAATCGGCTGAAAAAATCGATAAAATCATGCTTACGGCAAGTATTCTATTAGGTATTAGTCTCTTTATTTTAGCTATATCTAACAGTCTCATTGTAACACTTCTTTGTATGGTCTTAAGCGGAATTGGAATGATGGGACAAACCTCATCAATAAACATCTATATTCAAACCAATAGCACTTCGCGAATGCGCTCAAGAAGCATTAGCTACTATTTAATGGCTTATCAGGGAATGATTCCGGTAGGGAGTTTACTAATTAGTTATGTATCCCACTTCTTTGGACCCAGAACTACTGTAGCCATTCAGGGCATTATTTGCTTACTTTCAGTAGTTCTTTTCATCTATTATAGAAAACAAAAAAACAGTAATGAACTACAAACTTGCCGAGTACATTATAAAAATTAATGATTCAATCGTGTCTAAATTGACATTTCTCCACGTAATGATTGTTCGAAAATAGATTTAAAATCTTTTGCAACAATATCCTGACTTAATAAAAACATCAATTTGGTAATCGCTGCTTCGGTAGTGATGTCTTTTCCAGAAATGACTCCAATTTTCTTCATATCGGAACTCGTTTCATATTGCCCCATATTCACACTTCCTGCCGAACATTGGGTAACATTAACCACCTGAATTCCTTTAGAAATCGCATTGTCCAAGGCACTGATAAACCAATCCTCAGTTGTAGCATTTCCTGAACCATAGGTTTCCAACACAATTCCTTTCAAATAGGGAACAGCAAGGATTGCTTTAAAAATAGTTTCACTCAATCCGGGAAACATTTTTATAATAACAACATTGGTATCAAATGAATGACAAACATTAAACGTATTACCAGCGGCTCTAGCCAAAAACAATTCGGGTTTAAAGTTCAAATATACACCTGACTCGGCTAAAGCAGGATAATTAGGCGATGCAAATGCATTGAAATTTTCTGCATTAATCTTGGTAGTTCGATTGCCACGATACAATTTGTATTCAAAATACAAGCCTACTTCCTGAATTACCGCCTGATTGTTTTCACGCATCGAAGCAATTTGTATTGCAGTGATTAAATTTTCTTTGGCATCTGTACGTAAATCTCCGATTGGTAATTGCGAACCGGTTAAAATTACTGGCTTTGCTAAATTGTTAAACATAAAACTCAATGCAGAAGCCGTATAAGACATCGTATCCGAACCATGAAGCACCACAAAACCATCAAATTGGGAATAATTAGATTCAATTACTGTAGCGATAGCACTCCATTGACTTGGGTTCATATCCGAGGAATCAATAGGATGTTCAAATGAATAGGTTTCAATCTCACAATCCAATTGTTTTAATTCGGGAACCCTTTGCAGTAATTTACTAAAGTTGAACGCTTTTAATGCGCCGGTTTTTGAATCCTTTTGCATTCCAATGGTTCCACCTGTATAAATTAAAAGAATTTTAGTCCTTGAGTTCATGGGTATATTTCAATTTATTGACTACCGGATTAGCATACATTGCTAAAATCCCTTGCCAGGCTATAGGATTAGAAGCATCAATACGTTTTTCTAATCTACGGACAAAAACAGCTTTTTCATCCTCAGTATATTGACAAGAATATTTATCGGTTTCATTCAAAATATCGTAAGCAATATAATTGGTTGGCCATAACTTATAACTGCTCAAAATCGAATCGTCTATAGCTTGTGCCAAAGCTTGGATTTGTTTATTTACATTATCATTTTCAGCAACAATAGTATCAATTTCAGTATCTAAAACTTTTCCAATATGTATGAAAATACGTTTCTTTTGTCCCAATGCTCCGCTCAAAATAGTCATAAAATCCTCATTCTCCTGTTTTACATACACTTCATTATTAGCTTCTGCCAGTAATTGAGGCATTTTTAAAGCATCAGTAGGATCATATTCGTAGGAAATAGAAACGGGAACAATCTTTAGTTTTTTGAAATAATCCATCAAATTAGCTTCATCCGAAGCCATCCCTATCATTTTCAAAACCCCTGGATTGGTGGCATCATTTCCATCTTTAGTTCTTCCCTCGCGTTGTGCAATCCATACCGAACGATTTTCATGCAACAACAATTGATTCATGTACTCTGATAAGGTTTTGGAACTTTGCAACATTTCTCTTGGCCCCAAACCTCTTAATACTAAGAAATTTCGATTCAATTTAGCCAAAACATGTAAAAAAGGCTGTTTCACCAAATTATCTCCAATTGCCGAAGCCGTCATTACTAAATCATGCTCAAACAAAGTAGCATTCAATAAAGTGGTATCAAGTAATATATCTCGGTGGTTCGAAATAAATAAATAAGAAGTATTAGGTTCTAAATGTTCAAAACCTGAAGTTGACAAACCTTCTGAACTTTTTTCTAGTACTTTTTGAACCGATTGGTAGATAAAATTACATTGAAAATCACGAATCGAATATGTTTTCATTAGCTGTTCTTTCCAAACTTCATCGGCAACATCAGGAAAAGAAAAATTCATCAATGACTTTAACATCGGATGATGAAGGACTTTTTGTATGGCTTTATTTATTTCGGAATCATAATACGGCCGAATCTCGTCAAACTTTTGCATTTTGGTTATAGTTAGAAAAACAAATGAACAAAAAAAATATTAATTTCTGGCGAATTCTATTTTAAATACCGAAAATTGCTTTCGAATTTTCGGTAGTTATATTCGCTATTTCTTCTCCGGAAACGCCGTAAATCTGTGATAATTTATCAATTACATTAATCAGATAACTGCTTTCGTTTCTTTTCCCTCTATAAGGAACAGGAGCTAAATAAGGAGCATCAGTTTCTAAAACAATATGTTTTAAATCTATTTGATGCAGGAACTGGTCTATCTTTCCATTTTTAAAAGTGACCACTCCACCAATCCCCAATTTCATATTATAAGACAAAGCTTTTAAAGCCTGCTCATAAGTACCCGAAAAACAATGAAAAATCCCAAATAAATCAGCTGATTTCTCTTCTTCTAAAACTGCAAATACCTCATCAAAAGCGTCGCGACAATGAATCACAATAGGTAATTGGTGTTTTTTAGCCAATTGGATTTGTCTTTTAAAAGCTTGTTGCTGCTCTTTCAAATGCGTTTTATCCCAATACAAATCAATCCCAATTTCACCTATGGCACAGAATGTTCGCTTTGCCAATTCTTCTTCTACATGTTGTAATTCCTGTTCGTAATTTTCCTTCACATGTGTGGGATGTACTCCAGTCATCAGAAAAATATTTTCAGGATATTTTTGTTCCAAATCATACATCGCTGCCGTATAAGCCGAATCAATCGCAGGAATAAAAAAACGAGTCACCCCAGCCATTAAGGCGCGTTGCATCATTTCATCTCTATCCTGATCAAATTCATCACTATACAAATGTGTATGCGTATCGGTAATAATTAATTTAGTTTCCAATGGTATTTTTTAAAAGCGCAAAGTTCTAAAGTTTTTTAAAAAATCAACACAAAAGAGCTATCTTTTTTACTTAAAGCACAATTAAAAACAAAAAAGACGCAAAAGAGTACAATATCCTTACTCTTTTGCGTCTTTCGTATACGCTCATTCTTATTAAAAATCTAATCCAGCTTATCTAACAATTCCTGAACCTTATCATAATTTTCATAATCAGATGGAATCTTCTTCAATAAATTTTCGCAGCCTTGATAATCTTTCTGTTTTAATTTGGCTAAAGCCAAACCATAAATCGCTTTGTTTTTATAGATTGAATTTCCAGATTGAATTTCTTTAAACTCGGCTTCAGCTTGCTTGATTTGGTTATTTTCTAATAAAGAAACTGCATAAAAATACTGTATTTCAGCTGATTTATCTTCTTTTAAAATAGCTTCAAAAAGCGGAATGGCTGCCTTGTAATTTTTAGTATTAAAAGCTGCTTCAGCCTGTTTTAAATTCTCAATTCCATTTCCTCTTTCGGTTAAATAGGCCTTTTCATATTGATTGTAATCTTCAAACGCTGGTTCAGACGGATGGAACAAAAACAATCCTAATAACATTACCACCGATGCCGCAACCATATACATCCAAGGCTGAATCGAAATCACTTTTGGTTCCTTAGCCTTAAAATGTTCTTCCGAAATCTTTTTCAAATTGGCTTCAAAAGCATCTCGGTCAACTGCAAAATCAAACTTAGTTGCCAACTGCAACTGCACTTCTTTGAAAGTTTCAAATTCCGATTTCAATTCCGAATCTTCAGCCAGTTGCTTTTCAAAATCCAATCGGGCCTCATCCAACAATTCATCCTGAAGGTATTGATCGAACAAAATGTATTTTTCGTCTTTCATGGCTTCTTACTTTTTTAATGATTTAAAACTACTATGTTCGTGAATCCATTGCGTCAATTGGCCTGTACATAACGATTTTTTCTTTCGAACATATGCATACGTTACATTGAGTTTTTCGGCTACTTCTTCCATTGATTTTAAAGTAAAACTCCACTTTAAAACTTCCTGACATTTTTCGCCTAATCGCTGAAACATGGCATCAAAAAGCTGTTGCTTTTCTTCAAATACCTCTGTTTGTGACACCATCTCCTCTGTGGGTTCACTAGTAGATGTAAAATCATCGGGAATTGTTACCCCCTTATTGGAAGATTTTTTGAGTTCGTTTAACCATTTTCTTTTGCACAATAAAAAAAAATAAGCATCAAAAGGACAGGTCAATTGCAATTTACCGGCTTTCGCCTGATTGAACAACAAAATCATAATTTCCTGAATCACATCCTGCGCCTGATCCTCATCACCTGAATTGTTTCTAATATAAGAAACCACTTTGGGAACATACTTCTTATATATAGACCGAATAATAGCCGAATCATTGTTAGCCAATCCTTCTATTAAATACTGATCAGGATGCACCTTATTATTTACCATAAAAAAACTTTTATCGAAAATAATAAAAAATGGGGTAACATTTTAAAACTGATATTGATATATGACTATATACGCTCTTAAACATTTAAAAAAAATCCTTTTGAAAAAAAATTAAATCCCAAGGGTAACAATTCGGAACCCATGTTGATATAGCAATATAAACGTTCTTAAACATTGGATAAAAATCTTTTAAAAAAATTAAAATCAATGGGTAACAATTTTTAAAGCTTGTTGATATACTAATAGAAACAGAATTAAAAAAGTTTTTTGAAAAACAGGGTAACAAAAAATTAGAGTAGTTGATATAACAATAGAAACAAAAAAAATTAAAATACTGGGGTAACAACTTTAAACCCAAATTGATATACCAGTATAAAACAAGAAAATCATTTTTAACAATATTAAAACCAAGAAATCATGAGAACAAATTTTAAAACCATCGGACTTTTATTTTTAGCAGCATTTTCATTTGTAGCTTGCGAAAACGACAATATCGAAAACACTCCTGCTACTGCAGCTGAATTTGCAGATGTTAGACAAGCAGCCTTAGACAAAATCACCCAAGAATTCACCATTAAAGCCGAAGACGGAGCAACCACTTTAACTTCTGAAAAAGGCGTAAAAATTACCATCAACGGAAATTGCTTAACTAAAGACGGAGACCCTGTAACCGGCGACATAAAAATTGAATACGTAGAGCTTTTTGACAAAGGAAACATGTTAGTAACTAACAAACCAACAATGGGAATCATGCCCGACGGAAATAGAAATTTATTAATCTCAGGAGGTGAATTCTTCATCAAAGCCACTCAAGACGGAAAAGAATTAGCCACTACTTGCAACATCACATTACAAATACCAACAAACCTAACAGGAGGAGTTGACAACACTATGACTTTATGGAAAGGCATCATTGACGACGAAGGCAACTTAGCATGGGAAGATGCCCGTAAAGCTGACGGAACAAACGGAAAAGGCGGTGTAGAAGCAGGACAAAACAGCTACTACGCAAGCTTTGGAAACTTCGGATGGACAAATGTAGACCGTTTTTACAGTGACCCAAGACCTAAAACGACTATCCTTGCTGACGCTCCTGAAGGATACGACAATACAAACAGTGCCATCTACCTTTCTTATGATGGTGAAGGAACAAATGCTTTAGCAAAATTAGATACTTACACTGCTGCCGGATTATTTAGCGAGCACTACGGTCAAATCCCAATTGGTTTAGAATGCCACGTAATCTTTGTAACCGAAGAAAATGGTAACTGGAGATACGCTATCAAAGGAGTAACAGTACAAGCCAATGACGTTTACACTTTCACAATGTCCGAAACCACAGTTGGTACCGAAGCCCAATTAATTGCCGCAATCAATGCGATTCAATAACGATTCCCAAATTTAATTTCTGAAAAAAGTGATGATTTGCTCATCGCTTTTTTCTATTTTTAGAAGTTTTTTAAACCAAACCAAAAAAGAATTAGTAGCTATTCCTGCTGTCCGCTATATCTTTTTATTTTGTCATATTGAGCCTTTCGAAGTACAAAATAAAAAGGATGCCGCTTCCACTTCGCTAACCACTGCGAGCGAGCCGATAGCCATTAAAGCCGCTGTAAGTATTCGAATCATGAGAACTCTCCTGAGATGCTGTCACTTAAACACAGGGGGCTGAAATTTCAAGCTACCGCCTTCTCCACT
>JALRGZ010000148.1 GCA_023253295.1 Flavobacterium sp. | reverse complement strand
TCCGCAGGAATATGTAGAAAAAATCAAAGAAAGTGCTAGTTTCCAGGAAGGTTTAGCAACCTTACGCCAATTGAGTTTTGGGTTATTAGATATGGCTTGGCACGGACAAGATCCAACAAATATTACCAACTTAAAAGCTTTCGAAACGGAACAATTTAAAAACACACAATTGTATCCTGATGTAACCGAAAATGCGATGAGTACCGCATTCTCTCACATATTCCAAGGAGGATATTCATCTGGTTATTATAGCTACAAATGGGCGGAAGTTCTGGATGCTGATGCTTTTGAATACTTTAAAGAAAACGGCATTTTCAACAAAGATATCGCCGATAAATTCAAAGACAACGTTCTTTCAAAAGGAGGAACGGAACATCCAATGACGCTTTACAAACGCTTTAGAGGTCAGGAACCAAAACCGGATGCTTTGTTACGAAGAGCAGGATTGTTATAGATTACAGAATGCAGATTATAGAATGCAGATATAAACCGAAGTAGAGATGCTTCGGTTTTTTTTTTAGATGTTCCATAAAAAAACTAACTCTCATGTTGTGTTAATAATATCATTCTATAATATAAAAAAATAGTCAACGTATTAATAAACAAATGTTCTAAAAAAACATAAATACTCATTGAAGGCATAAACCAACTAAAAACACAAGTTCCTAAATAGGCACTAATAAACAACATTGCCTTTTGATAATAGATTACAATTTTCTTATTCACATGAAACAACAACAATAACAACAAAGCTAATTTATTATTTACAGCTATCGCAAAAAACAAAGAAAAAGCACAAACAAAAATTGTAACTAAAAAATAGGAACCAATTGTAAGTGGCCAAATAAAACCGATAAAGAAATTCCATGCAAAAAACAAAAATAAAAATTGCAAAAAAGTAAATCTAAATCTAAAAAAACATATTTCCTCTTCCATAAAAAATTAATTACAGCAAAACCACTAACAACCACCAAAGAATAGGAATACTTTCAACCCAAAAAGTAGAATAATATTTAGAGCGATTTTCATTTGAAAATAGCAAAAACATAGAAAGCATGATTACCAAAATCAAATTGACTAAAAACTGTTTTTCGACAAAATTGTTTTTTAAAAACTCTAAAAAATAAAAAGGAATCAGTAATAACAAACCCAAGATTTTAGTCCGCTTCACTCCTATTTGTTGCGGAACGGTTTTAAGATGCGGGTCGTCATTATTCAAATCCATGATTTCAAAAACCAAAATCAAATCGAAAACCAATATAAATCGCTGTATGCATTTGATGAAAAAATCAGAATCTAAATTATGATGCGCATTCACTAAAGGCAACATCAAAGTTACTCCTACCCAACACAAGGCTACAATATAAATTTTTACTCCTGCCCAGTTTCTGGCATTCTTTCTATTAGGAAAAAAAGGAAGTGTGTACAAGAGCGTTAAGATTAAAACAATAACAGCAACAACTTGGGTAATTCGTTCCAATTGAAAAAAATAATAACCCACTGCTAAGAAAGAAATGAAGCTCAACAAAGCAATCATTTTTAACTCATTTCGCATCATTCTTTTCTTAGTTCTTGCCAGCGCATCATATTTTACAAAATTATATCCTACAATTGTCCCAAAAAAAGCAAAAAAAGCAATGGGTTTATCATAAGGAATGGCAAACATATATTGTGTCATTCGCACCAAAGCATAAACTGACAAAGCCACATGAATGCTTGATTTTAGATAAAAATCGAAAAGAGATTGAATACGAATCATCTAACAAATGTAACCATTTAAGGATGAAAATTATAAATTCTTCATAAAACAAATAAAATCAATCCTAAAAAAATGATTAGAAAGAGAAATATACTTATTTTTGCACCTCAAAAATTTACAAAATCTTTCATGAAAACAGATGCTTTTGCTTTAAGACACATCGGGCCAAGAGAAACTGACCTAGAACACATGTTCAAAACAATTGGTGTTACTAATATGGACCAATTACTTTATGAAACTTTTCCTGACGGAATTCGTTTGAAAAATGATTTGACACTTGATCCGGCAATGACTGAATACGAATATGCTAATCATATTCAGGAATTAGGCAAAAAAAATAAAGTTTTCAAATCGTATATCGGTTTAGGATACCACCCAACCATTGTTCCTGCTCCAATTCAGAGAAATATTTTTGAAAATCCAGGATGGTACACTGCTTATACTCCTTATCAAGCAGAAATTGCTCAAGGTCGTCTAGAAGCAATTCTGAACTTCCAAACGGTAGTTACTGAACTTTCAGGAATGGAAATCGCTAATGCTTCTCTTCTTGACGAAGGTACAGCTGCAGCAGAGGCAATGTCTTTATTATTTGACGTTCGTACTCGTGACCAAAAGAAAAACAATGTTTGTAAATTCTTCGTTTCAGAAGAAATTTTACCACAAACTTTATCAGTATTACAAACGCGTTCCACTCCGGTTGGAATTGAATTAGTGGTGGGTAACCACGAAACTTTCGATTTCTCGAATGAATTTTTCGGAGCTATCCTTCAATATCCTGGTAAATACGGACAAGTAAACGACTATAGCGCGTTTATCGCTAAAGCGGCAGCAAACGAAATTAAAGTTGCCGTTGCTGCTGATATTTTATCATTGGCTACCTTAACTTCTCCGGGAGAAATGGGAGCTGCTGTAGTTGTTGGTACAACACAACGTTTTGGTATCCCAATGGGTTACGGAGGTCCTCACGCGGCTTACTTTGCTACTAAAGAAGAATACAAACGTTCTATGCCAGGTCGTATTATCGGTGTTTCTATCGATGCTAACGGAAACCGTGCATTACGTATGGCTTTAGGAACTCGTGAGCAACACATCAAACGTGAAAAAGCAACTTCAAACATCTGTACTGCTCAGGTATTATTAGCAGTTATGGCTGGTATGTATGCGGTTTACCACGGTCCAAAAGGATTACAATACATCGCAAACAAAGTTCACGCTTCGGCTGTAACAACTGCAGATGCTTTAAATAAATTAGGTGTTTACCAAACTAACACAGCGTATTTCGATACAATTTTAGTAAAAGCTGACGCTCAAAAAGTGAAAGCTGTTGCTGAGAAAAATGAAGTAAACTTCTTCTATGTAGATGCAGAAACTATTTCAATCTCATTCAACGAAACTACTTCAATCAACGATATTAACCAAATCATCGCGATTTTTGCTGAAGCTACAGGTAAAGAAGCATTCACAGTTACTGAATTGTCAACTGCTTCTCAATTACCGGCTTCTTTAGAGAGAACCTCTTCTTTCTTAACACACGATGTATTCAATAACCATCACTCTGAAAGCCAGTTGATGCGTTACATCAAAAAATTAGAGCGTAAAGATTTATCATTGAACCACTCTATGATTTCTTTAGGTTCTTGTACCATGAAATTAAATGCTGCTTCTGAAATGTTGCCATTATCAATGCCAAACTGGAACAGCATTCACCCATTCGCTCCAATTGAACAAGCAGAAGGTTACATCACTATGCTTAAAAAATTAGAAGAGCAACTAAATGTAATTACTGGTTTTGCTGGTACAACATTACAACCCAACTCTGGAGCTCAAGGAGAGTATGCCGGTTTGATGGCAATCCGTGCTTACCACATGTCACGTGGTGAAGGACACCGTAACGTATGTTTAATTCCATCTTCGGCTCACGGAACCAACCCTGCTTCTGCTGCTATGGCCGGAATGAAAATTATCGTTACTAAAACCACTCCGGAAGGAAACATTGATGTTGAGGATTTAAGAACTAAAGCTATAGAACACAAAGATGATTTGTCTTGCTTAATGGTAACTTACCCTTCAACTCACGGAGTTTACGAATCAACTATTATCGAAATCACACAATTAATCCACGAAAACGGAGGATTAGTTTATATGGATGGTGCGAACATGAATGCTCAGGTAGGTTTAACAAACCCTGCTACTATTGGAGCTGACGTTTGTCACTTAAACTTACACAAAACTTTCGCTATCCCTCACGGTGGTGGTGGACCAGGTGTAGGACCAATTTGTGTGAACGAAAAATTAGTTCCTTTCTTGCCAACTAACCCAATCTTAAACGTAGGCGGAGAGCAAGCAATTACCGCTATTTCATCTGCACCTTACGGATCTGCTTTAGTATGTTTGATTTCTTACGGATACATCACTATGATGGGAGCTGAAGGATTAAGAAGTGCTACAGAGCACGCTATCTTAAATGCTAACTACATGAAAGCACGTTTTGAAGGACACTATCCTATTCTTTATACTGGAGAATGTGGTAGAGCAGCTCACGAAATGATCTTAGACTGTCGTGCATTTAAAGAAAACGGAATTGAAGTAGGTGATATCGCTAAGCGTTTAATGGACTACGGTTTCCACGCACCAACAGTTTCTTTCCCAGTTGCAGGAACATTAATGATTGAACCAACTGAATCAGAAGATTTAGCAGAGTTAGACCGTTTTTGTGATGCAATGATTGCTATCAGAAAAGAAATTGAAGCTGCTACAGCTGAGGACAAAAACAACGTATTGAAAAATGCGCCTCACACATTAGCGATGCTTACTGCAGATACTTGGAATTTCCCATACACTAGAGAAACTGCAGCTTATCCGTTGGATTACATCGCAGACAACAAATTCTGGCCTTCAGTTCGTCGTGTAGACGATGCGTACGGAGACAGAAACTTAGTTTGTTCTTGTGCT
>JALRGZ010000131.1 GCA_023253295.1 Flavobacterium sp. | reverse complement strand
ATTTGATCAATTGATTTAGTTAAATAATAACTTACATCAAAACCTAATCTTCTGTTAAATAAACTTGCTTCTAAACCTAATTCATATGACTTAGTTCTTTCTGGTTTTAAATTAGGATTTTTGTTTACATTTGGTAATGTGTAAACTGGTTGACCATGAAAATTGGTGTTTCTTTGGAAAGTATTAATTAAGCTTAGAGGTTGTGCATCATTACCAACTTCTGCATAATTAGCTCTAAATTTACCAAAGCTTAACCAGTTTTGATTAAGTAGGTTTGAAAATACTATTGATCCTGAAACTGCTGGATAGTAATAAGAGTTGTTTTCTTTAGGTAATGTTGATGAAGCATCTCTTCTCAATGAAGCATCAATATAATAGGTGTCTTTGTAGCCTAAAGATGCTTGTCCGTAAATACCATCAACACCCCAAGTGTATTTATTTTCTACTGGGAATGGTAATTCAAATCTGGAATTGCTCAATGAATATAATTCCGGTACAACCAAACCTCCTATTGTAGATGCTAAAATATTATCTACATATTGACGACGAATGTTAGCGCCAAGAACTCCATTTAAACTTAAATCTTCACCTAATTTTTTGTTAAAATTAAGCATCATGTCATAATTTAGTTCTTTAAAGTTTCTTTCAAATCTTTGATATCCAGATGATTCATCTACTGGTGAAAGACCAAATGAAGAAGCAATTGAACCAACAGCTCTTCTCTCTTCTTGTAACTCTCTATAAGTATCTAAAGATACGCGTCCTGTGAAATTTAACCAATCGTTTATTTCATAATTTAAAGATGCATATCCAAGAAGTCTATTTCTGTTATCAGAAGAATAATTTTTGTATCTAGTGAAATATGGATTATCCCAAAAAATAGGAACTAGACCATCAGCACTAGAAACATCATTCCAGTTCCATGTAACATTTTGTCCTCCTGAAGCATTATAAACATCTTCTAATTCTTTAATGTCAACATTAGTTTGCCACCATTGTCTGAAATTAGTCATGATGTTGTCGCTATAACCTGTTGAATTTCTACCAACAGTATTTTGAAGAGTAACAGCAGCATAGGAATTTAAAGTAAGTTTATCAGTGATCTTTTGACTAAATTTAGCACTTAATTGATTTTTATTTAATTCGCTATTTGGTAAAATACCAGTTTGTTTAAAATTGGCATAAGACATCAAAATATTACTTTTTTCTGTAGCATTTTCTATAGTGATACTATTGTTTGTTGTGATTGATCTCTTGAAAAAATCAATAGGTGTATGATCAGCCATTTTCCAAGGAGTAGCTTGTCCATAGTGCTTAGAATAAGGCGTGAATGCATTCCATTGATATACATTAATACTTGGATCAAAAGGAGCACCATACGATGCATCTTCATAGGTTGGTGCAACTAAATCGTCATTCCCATCACCATCTACGTCAAAATAGTCAAAATATCCGCTAGGATCACTATAATATGGACCATAACCTGCTCCGTATTTATTTTGATATTTTGTAAAAGTTTGTTTATCGATAGTTCCTGATGTCAAGTTTGAAGAAAAAGTAACTCCAATACCTTTGTCAGCTTTCATCTTTCCTTTTTTAGTGGTAACCATTACAACACCATTAGCGGCTCTTGATCCGTATAAGGCTGTAGCAGCTGCACCTTTTAAAATGTTTATGGTTTCAATATCCTCTTGGTTAATGTCCGAGGCGGTGTTACCATAATCGTAGCCAGATCCACCTTGTTGTTGTCCTGTAGTGTTAGAATTTGTGTTGTCAACTGGTACTCCGTCAATTACCCATAGCGCCTGGTTGTTACCTGTTAATGATTTATTACCTCTGATAACAACGTTTGTTGATCCTCCTAGGTTATTGTTTCTGCGAATTTCAACACCAGCTGCTTTTCCAGATAGTAAGTTGGTTACGTTACCATTTGCTGTACCTCCATTTAAATCATTACCTGATATTTGTTGAGTTGCGTAACCTAGAGATTTTTTTTCTCTCTTAATGCCTTGAGCAGTAACAACTACACTTTCCAATTCTTCTGCTTCATCAATAAGAGTAACTGAAATTGAAGTAGAATTGGCTAGTTTTTCCTGAGTCTTCATTCCGATGAAGCTAAAGATTAGTGTTTGTGATGCTGAAGCTTTAATTTTGAATTTTCCGTCGAAATCGGTTTGAGTGCCGTTTTGTGTACCTTTCACCAGTACACTTACTCCTGGTAGTGGAAGCCCCGCTTTGTCGGAAATTGTACCAGAAATTATTCTTTCTTGCGCAAATAGTACTTGCGTAACCAATGCTAAGGTTAGCATTAATAGTCCGTTGAACTTTAATTTCATGTTTATTGATTTATGGTTTACAATTTTCAAAATTCATAATAATTTGTTAATAATCAAAATCAAATTACTTTTTTTTTATGCATGCATATATAATTTAACATTATAACAATTTTTAATCGTATTGTTATACAAATAATAAAATTATGATCTTTTTTTTGAAATCTCTAAAAATTTATCAGATTATCCTTGTTTGTGAATGTCTTAGGTTTTTTTGTTTGTTTTTAATTTTTAGTTAATTCATTGTTAATCTAATCTTTTCTTTGTTTTTAGGTAGGAATTAATGTTGTTGAAAATTAATCAATTAAGATTTGTAGAGTTGAAAATAATTTATACATTTGCAACCCCGTAAAAAGCGGGTTTTATATTTACATAATAATTTTTAGTATTAATTATGCCAACAATTCAACAATTAGTAAGAACTGGAAGAACCCAGATAACTAAGAAGAGTAAATCGGTTGCTTTAGATTCTTGTCCTCAAAGAAGAGGGGTTTGTACGCGTGTTTACACTACTACACCAAAAAAACCAAACTCAGCTATGCGTAAAGTTGCGCGTGTGCGTTTGACAAATGGTAATGAAGTGAATGCTTACATCCCTGGAGAAGGTCATAATCTACAAGAGCACTCGATAGTATTAGTTAGGGGTGGAAGGGTAAAAGATTTACCAGGAGTTAGATACCACATCGTTCGTGGTGCACTTGATACATCAGGTGTTGCTGGAAGAACGCAAAGAAGATCTAAGTACGGTGCTAAACGCCCAAAAGAAGCAAAAAAGTAATTTAAAAATTAATCTTTTATAAGTCTGATGACTTATAAATGTTTAATGTTTTATTAAAAAAAAGACATGAGAAAAAGACAGGCTAAAAAAAGACCTCTTTTACCAGATCCAAGATTTAATGATCAATTGGTAACGCGTTTTGTGAACAACTTAATGTGGGATGGTAAAAAATCTACAGCTTTTAAAGTGTTTTATGATGCAATTGATATCATTGAAACAAAAAAGCAAAATGACGAGAAAACTTCATTAGAAATCTGGAAAGATGCTTTAACAAATGTTATGCCTCACGTAGAAGTGCGTAGTCGTAGAGTTGGTGGAGCTACATTCCAAATTCCAATGCAAATTCGCCCAGACAGAAAAATTTCTATGGCAATGAAATGGTTAATCCTTTATGCTAGAAGAAGAAATGAAAAGTCTATGGCTCAAAGATTGGCTTCTGAGTGTTTAGCTGCGGCTAAAGAAGAAGGAGCAGCTGTTAAGAAAAGAATGGATACTCACAAAATGGCAGAAGCTAATAAAGCTTTCTCTCACTTTAGATTTTAATTCATAGAGAAATGGCTAGAGACTTAAAATATACAAGAAATATCGGAATTGCGGCTCACATTGATGCTGGTAAAACAACAACAACTGAGCGTATTCTTTTTTATACAGGTAAATCACATAAAATTGGTGAGGTGCACGATGGTGCTGCAACAATGGACTGGATGGCGCAAGAGCAAGAAAGAGGTATTACAATTACTTCTGCTGCTACAACTTGTGAGTGGAATTTCCCAACTGAACAAGGGAAAATTTTGCCAGAGTCTAAGCCTTATCACTTTAATATTATCGATACTCCTGGGCACGTTGACTTTACTGTAGAGGTAAATCGTTCTTTACGTGTATTAGATGGGTTAGTTTTCTTGTTTTCTGCTGTTGATGGTGTTGAGCCTCAATCAGAAACTAACTGGAGATTAGCTGATCAATATAAAGTGCCTCGTATGGGGTTTGTAAACAAAATGGACCGTCAAGGATCTAACTTTTTGGCTGTATGTCAACAAGTAAAAGATATGTTGAAGTCTAATGCTGTTGCAATTACTTTACCAATCGGAGAAGAAAATGATTTCAAAGGAGTTGTTGATTTAGTGAAAAATCAAGCTATTGTATGGCATGATGCTACTCAAGGGGCTACTTTTGATATTGTTGATATTCCTGCTGATATGATTGATGATGTGAAGCATTATCGTTCTATCCTTATCGAAGAAATCGCTACTTATGACGAGAATCTTTTAGATAAGTATATGGAAGATGAGAACTCTATTACTGAAGAAGAAATTAACACTGCTTTAAGAGCTGCTGTTATGGATATGGCTATCATTCCTATGATTGCTGGTTCTTCTTTCAAAAACAAAGGGGTTCAATTCATGTTAGATGCAGTATGTAAATACTTGCCATCTCCATTAGATAAAGAAGGTATCAAAGGAATTCATCCAGATGATGCTGAATTATTAGAAGAAGATCAAACTCAAATTTTGCGTAAGCCAGATGTTAAAGAGCCTTTTGCTGCTTTAGCGTTTAAAATTGCTACTGACCCATTCGTAGGTCGTTTAGCTTTCTTCCGTGCTTACTCAGGAAGATTAGATGCTGGTTCTTATGTTTTGAACACTCGTTCAGGAAACAAAGAAAGAATTTCTCGTATCTATCAAATGCACGCTAATAAACAAAATCCAATCGAATATATTGAGGCTGGAGATATTGGAGCAGCTGTAGGATTTAAAGATATTAAAACTGGAGATACATTGTGTGATGAAAAACACCCAATTATTCTTGAGTCTATGAAATTCCCTGCGCCGGTAATTGGTATTGCTATTGAGCCTAAAACTAAGGCTGACGTAGATAAAATGGGTATGGCTTTAGCTAAATTAGCTGAAGAAGATCCAACGTTTACAGTTAGAACTGATGAGGCTTCTGGTCAAACAATTATCTCTGGTATGGGTGAGCTTCACTTAGATATCTTAGTGGATCGTATGAAACGTGAATTTAAAGTTGAAGTAAACCAAGGTGAGCCTCAAGTAGAATATAAAGAAGCGTTTACGAAATCTGCTCAACATAGAGAGGTTTATAAGAAACAATCTGGAGGTCGTGGTAAATTCGGTGATATCGTATTTAGAGTAGAGCCTGCTGATGAAGTTGATGGTAAACCATTTGTTGGATTACAGTTTGTTAATGAAGTAAAAGGTGGTAACGTTCCTAAAGAATATATTCCTGCTGTTGAAAAAGGTTTCAGAGAAGCTATGAAAACAGGTCCCCTGGCTGGTTATCAAGTTGATAGTTTGAAAGTAACATTGTTAGACGGGTCTTTCCACCCGGTGGATTCGGATGCGCTTTCTTTTGAATTAGCTGCTAGAATGGGTTATAGAGAGGTAGCTAAAGCTGCTGGAGCTGTAATTCTTGAGCCAATTATGAAAATGGAAGTAATTACTCCAGAAGAAAACATGGGAGATATCGTTGGTGATATTAACCGTCGTAGAGGTCAGGTTAATGACATGGGTGATAGAAATGGAGCAAAAACTATTAAAGCAGATGTGCCGTTATCAGAAATGTTTGGTTATGTAACTACATTAAGAACATTGTCTTCTGGTAGAGCAACTTCTACAATGGAATTCTCTCACTATTCAGAAACACCTGCTAATATTTCAGAAGCAGTAATTAAAAAAGCAAAAGGAAACGCTTAATCTTTAAGAAAATGAGTCAAAAAATCAGAATAAAATTAAAATCTTACGATCATATGTTGGTAGACAAGTCTGCTGAAAAGATTGTAAAAACGGTTAAGACTACCGGAGCAGTGGTAACAGGGCCAATTCCTTTGCCAACTCACAAAAAATTATTTACAGTATTGCGTTCTCCGCACGTAAATAAAAAAGCTAGAGAGCAATTTGAAGTAATGTCATATAAGAGATTAATTGATATTTATTCATCTTCATCTAAAACTATCGATGCTTTAATGAAATTAGAATTACCTAGTGGAGTTGAAGTAGAAATCAAAGTTTAAGTTTTTTTTTCAAGAGTAAATTAGAGCACTTCGTTTAAGTGAAAAGTTTTTTTGGATTGTGTGTAAATAAGTTATACTTTTGCACCACTTTTAAAAACAGCTCACTTAAACGATTGTGTTCTGTTTTTATATTTAATAATTAATAATTAATATTTATGTCTGGGTTAATTGGTAGAAAAATCGGCATGACTAGTCTTTTTGATGAGAACGGGAAGAATATTCCTTGTACTGTTATTGAGGCAGGTCCATGTGTTGTTACCCAAGTCAGAACCAACGAGGTTGACGGGTATGAAGCGTTGCAACTTGGTTTCGATGACAAAAACGAGAAACATTCCACAAAAGCGGCTTTAGGTCACTTTAAAAAAGCTGGAACTGTTGCTAAGAAAAAAGTCGTTGAATTCAAAGATTTTGCAACTGAACAAAAATTAGGGGATCTTATTGATGTTTCTATTTTTGAAGAAGGAGAATTTGTGGATGTACACACGTACCACACAAAGCTACAGCACACGATTGATGAGTATCTATGGAACAACAAAGATGCTGACATCACTGCTCTTGAAGCTGAGCTTGAAATGGTACGACAGTATAG
>JALRGZ010000114.1 GCA_023253295.1 Flavobacterium sp. | reverse complement strand
AACCAGAATACTTCTGGAGAATTTCCCAATCGCCCTCTTCCTTCAGTTCGTCGATGATTGGTCCAACCATTCTACAAGGTCCACACCAAGCTGCCCAAAAATCTACCATTACAGGTTTATCTGATTTCAAAACTACTTCTTCAAAAGTAGCATCTGTTATTGCTAATGCCATATTTTTTTATTTAAAATTTATAAATCAAAAGTCTTTAATTCCTTAAACACATTGCAAATTTAAAAATTAAATATTAAGTAAACATCATTCCTAAATTGGTTTTGGCTATTAATATATTGTTAATTATTATCAGAAAACTCCACTTTCAGTATAAATACGGAGAAAAAAGGAGGAATCTAAGAACCCTTTTTCTCCTTTTTATTTAGTTTAGTTTGAAATTTACTTGCATTTTCTCCAATTCTTGTAATAATTCAGTAGAAATTTTCACCTTCAATCTTCTACTTACCATACTTAATTTGGTCACCACCTTTACTTCTTCCACTTCGGTTACTTGAACTGCTTTAGTCTGAGTTATATCTGCTGCTTCGGCATCATCGATATCATCATCAAAAATCACTTCTTCATTTTCGTCAACTACAGGAGCTACTTCAATTAATTTTTTAATTTTCTCCAACTCCATTATTTCAAAAGTCACCTGATTATCCCCTTTATTCACGTTAAACAAATTACTCAATTTATGAATAAAATCAGGATGTAAATCTTTAATATTCAATAGCACAATTAATTTTTTAGCAAATGACTCTAAAACATCTTGTAACTGTTTCATCTCTACAAATTGCAATCTTGGCTCTCCTTTTTTACCCGTTTCCTGATTCATCCATCCCTCTTTGATAGTGAGCTTTATAAACATAAAATTATTTTGAATAAAGTAATGACGGAATTTTAAATATTCTTCACCAAAAATTCTAAACTCATAACTTTCATCATAACCTTCCAAAGCAAATGTGGCCCAACCTTTACCATTCTTAGCTACCCTATGTTGAACATTATTAATAATTCCACCAAGAGTCAAAGTTTTACCCACATAAGCTTCCATGTTTTTTAGAGCTTCCAACTTAGCATTACAGAAATATTTCATTTCAAATCGAAAATCATCCAATGGATGACCAGAAATATAAATTCCAACTACTTCTTTCTCTTTGGCTAATTTTTCCATTGTACTCCAATCTTCACAAGGTGGAACTACAGGTTCGGCAATTTGAACTTCAGAAGTTTCACCAAACAAACTTACTTGCGAAGAGTTTTCATTTTCCTGGAATTTAGAACCATAACGCATGGCTTTTTCATAAAAAGTAATCCCATCACCATCATCATGAAAATATTGTGCTCTGTGTGTATCTTCAAAACAGTCAAATCCCCCTGCTAAAGCCAGGTTCTCAAATGCTTTTTTATTAGCAGCACGTAAATCAATGCGTTTAGCCAAATCAAAAATAGATTTATACAATCCGTTTTTTCTGTTTTCTACAATGGTTTCTACCGCTCCGGCACCCACTCCTTTAATTGCTCCCATTCCAAAACGAACCGCATAATCATCGTTTACGGTAAATTTATAATAGGATTCATTCACCGAGGGTCCTAAAACCTGTAAGCCCATTCGCTTACATTCTTCCATAAAAAAGGAAACCTGCTTAATATCATTCATATTATTCGAAAGTACCGCCGCCATATATTCAGCAGGATAATGCGCCTTCAAATAAGCAGTTTGGTAAGCGACCCAAGCATAACAAGTCGAGTGCGACTTATTAAATGCGTAACTCGCAAAGGCTTCCCAGTCGGTCCAAATTTTATCCAGCTTCTTTTCATCATGACCTTTAGCAACTGCCTGGTCGATGAACTTCCCTTTCATCTTATCCAGAACGTCCTTTTGTTTCTTACCCATCGCCTTACGAAGTACGTCGGCATCCCCCTTAGAGAATCCTGCCAACTTTTGCGACAAAAGCATTACCTGCTCCTGATATACGGTAATTCCGTAGGTTTCTCCTAAATATTCTTCACAGGCATCTAAGTCATACGTAATTTCTTCTTCTCCATTTTTACGACGAACGAAAGAAGGAATATATTCTAAAGGCCCCGGACGATACAAGGCATTCATCGCAATCAAATCGGCAAATACGGTAGGCTTCAGATCCTTCATATACTTCTGCATCCCGGGCGACTCGTACTGGAACACTCCGACCGTTTCACCTCTTTGGAACAACTCATAGGTTTTGACATCGTCTATCGGGAAATTCTCAGGATCCAATTCTATTCCTGTTCTGTATTTCACCAGTTTTACGGTATCTTTAATCAAAGTAAGAGTCTTCAGACCCAAGAAGTCCATCTTCAATAACCCTGCACTTTCGGCAACGGAGTTATCAAATTGGGTTACATATAAGTCGGAATCCTTGGCAGTAGTAACGGGAACGAAATTGGTAATATCATCAGGCGTGATAATTACCCCGCAGGCGTGAATACCCGTATTTCGCATCGATCCTTCCAATACCTTAGCTTGCTGAATGGTCTCTCCGGCAAGGTTTTCTTCGTGAGCAATTCCAATTAACTCTTTTACACGGTCAAATTCTTCCGAGGATTTTAATGCTTTTTTGACATCATCTTCCGATTCAGAAATAAATCGCGCCAAATTCCATTTTCCAGGCATCATCGCCGGAATCAACTTCGCAATTCTATCGGCTTCAAATAGCGGTAAATCGAGTACACGAGCCGTATCACGAATCGCCGATTTGGTAGCCATCTTACCGTAAGTGATAATCTGCGCCACCTGATTAGCACCATATTTATTAATTACGTAATCCATTACCAATCCACGACCTTCATCATCAAAGTCAATATCAATATCGGGCATCGATACACGGTCAGGATTCAAGAAACGCTCAAAAAGCAAATCGTATTTAATCGGGTCTATATTGGTAATTCCCAAACAGTAGGCTACGGCCGAACCCGCTGCCGAACCACGACCCGGACCTACCGAAACCCCCATTTTACGAGCTTCGGCAATGAAATCCTGTACAATCAAAAAGTAACCCGGATAACCTGAATTGGAAATGGTCATCAACTCAAAATCTAAACGTTCTCTAACTTCATCAGTTATCTCTTCGTAACGACGCTCGGCACCTGTATAGGTTAAATGACGTAGATAAGCATTTTCTCCACGAACACCTCCGTCCGCCAAATCTTCGGCTACTTTAAATTCGTCAGGAATCTCAAATTTTGGAAGTAATACATCACGGTATAAGGAGTAAGTTTCAACCTTATCTATAATTTCCTGAATATTAATAATGGCTTCCGGCAAATCAGCAAAGAGTTTTTTCATCTCTTCTTCTGACTTATAATAATACTCCTGATTAGGCAATCCGTAGCGATAACCACGCCCACGCCCTATTGGAGTAGCTTGTTTTTCGCCATCTTTTACACACAATAAAATGTCGTGCGCATTGGCATCTTCTTTATTTAAATAGTAAGTATTGTTGCTAGCAATTAACTTTACATTATGCTTCTTAGAAAGTTCTATTAAGGTTTTATTCACCCTGTTTTCGTCTTCCTGATTGTGGCGCATGATTTCGAGATAAAAATCATCTCCAAACTGCTCCTTCCACCATAATAAAGCTTCTTCTGCTTGGTTTTCACCAATGTTCAGAATTTTACTCGGAATTTCTCCATATAAATTCCCCGATAAAACCATGATGTCTTCTTTGTATTTTTCAACAACAGTTCTGTCAATTCGGGGTACATAATAAAATCCATCTACATAAGCAATTGAAGCCATTTTAGCCAGATTGTGATATCCCTTTTTATTTTTAGCCATCAAAACAACCTGATATCCGTTGTCTTTCTTGGATTTATCGGTATGATTTTCACAAATATTAAACTCACAACCTACAATCGGTTTGATTTCAATTTCCGTTGGTTCTTCACCACTTTCAACTAAGGCTTTGTTTTTAGCAGAAGCCCCTTTATTGTGATTCATCACGGCACTTACAAAATGGAAAGCACCCATCATATTTCCAGTGTCGGTCATGGCTACCGCCGGAAATTTATTCTTCACCGTAGCAGCGACTAAAGGTCCAATTCCAATAGTAGATTGTAAAACCGAAAACTGGGTATGATTATGTAAATGGGCAAATTTTGCCGCAGTAAAATCTTTTTTATCCGCTTCAGAAATAGTTGTCTGAGAAACACTTTGCTCCGATTTTTGGAGTTGTTCACGAATTTTATCCGAAGCTGCTTTCAGATTAATATGCTTTAATCCGATAAGCTGAATTTCCTGCGGATTTTTGGCTTGGAAATCTTTAAAGTACGAAGCAGGAACATCTAATTCTTCCTTAGTAAATACTTCTCTTTTGATTAATTCTAAGAAACAACGGGTAGTTGCCTCAACATCGGCAGTGGCATTGTGCGCTTCCGCAAAAGGAACATTGAATAAATATTCGTGTAACTCGGTCAATGTTGGCAATTTAAACCTACCTCCACGACCTCCGGGTAATTTCAACAAATTAGCCGTAACCTCGGTACAGGTATCCAAAACCGGCATCGAAGCCATAGGTGAATCCACCCCCATACGATGAAACTCACAGCCCATAATATTGACATCAAAACCCAGATTTTGCCCGACAATAAATTTGGCTTTACTTAAAGCAATATTGAATTTTTCTAAAACCTCGACTAAAGTAATTCCTTCGGCTTGCGCCAATTCAGTAGAAATACCATGAATACGTTCGGCATCATAAGGAATATTAAAGCCTTCTGGTTTAACCAAATAATCCTGATGCTCGACCAATTGCCCCATATCATCATGTAACTGCCAGGCGATTTGTATACATCGCGGCCAGTTAGCAGTATCAGTAATTGGTGCATCCCAACGCTTAGGTAATCCTGTAGTTTCTGTATCGAATATTAAGTACATAGCTGTAAATGAAGAAATTGTAATTTTGTAATTTCACAAAATTGGAATTCCAAATTTAGTTTTTTTTAAAGCCAAAGAAAAGGGAAGTTATCAACAAAAATTTATTTTATTTTTCGCTCATGCGCAATAAACAAATTACAAAGAAAACGAAGTATTAGAGAAACCAACCTAAAAATAACCAATAAACAGATTTACAATTGTTTAACTCTATTTTTTTACTTAATTTTATGCTACTAACCAACTCCAACAAACACCACCACCATGAAAAACTATACTTTAGTAATCCGTACCCTTTTAATTCTAGCTTTTTCCTCTCTACTTTTAGTAACTAGCTGTCAAAATAATGATTTAATCGAGGTAAAAGAATTAAGCCCTCTTTCCAACTACACGATGGAACCTATTAAAGGTCAATATGTAGTCGTTTTAAAAGAAAACATGACTGGCAAATATGCTACACAAAAATATAGCGAAAGAATAGCATCGCTAAAAAAGGACTATCTAGCTCGTTTTTCAACTATAAAACTTAGTTCAGACAAAATAAAACAAACTTATGGTTTTGGAATTAGCGGATTTGCTGCTCAACTAGATGACGAGCAACTCCTAGCCTTAAGACAAGATGACCGTATCAAATCAATCGAACAAGACTATATGATTACCCTTAATCCAGATGTAACTATCTCAAAAGGAAAACCTAATGGTGGTGGCGGTACAACAGCTCCTGCTCAGGAAAAACCTTGGGGTATTGAACGTGTTGGTGGAGGAATCAATGTAGTTGGATTGGGAAAAACAGCTTGGATTATAGACACAGGAATAGACTTAACTCATCCTGATTTAAATGTCGACACTGAACGCAGTTTAAGCTTTCTAAGTGGTCGTGATGCCTTAACTGCAAATGATGGTAATGGCCATGGCACTCATGTTGCCGGAACAATAGCAGCAATTGATAATAATAGAGATGTAATTGGTGTAGCAGCTGGAGCAACAGTAGTTGCAGTGAGAGTTTTAGACAGTCGGGGGAGCGGTTCCTATTCAGGAGTTATTGCCGGTGTAGAATATGTAGGCAAAGAAGGTCAAGGTGATGTAGCCAATATGAGTTTAGGAGGACCTTTCAATTCAGCTCTAAATGATGTTGTTTTAGCAGCTTCGAATAATGTAAAATTTGCAATAGCTGCCGGAAACAGCAGTGATGATGCCGATAACTATTCACCTGCTAGCGCAAATGGACCAAATATCTATACCGTTTCCGCTATGGATAACAGTGATAAATTTGCTTATTTTTCAAATTATGGATCTTCAGTTGACTTTTGTGCACCAGGAGTATCTATCAAATCATTATGGAAAGGCGGAGGCACAAACACTATAAGTGGAACATCAATGGCAGCCCCTCATGTATGTGGTTTATTACTTTTAGGAGCTATAAATCCAACTAAAACTGTTATAGATGATCCAGATGGAAATCCCGACCCTATTGCACATCATTAAATTTACACCAACTTACTGATCAACTAATTTATTGAATTTCTCAACTAATTCATTCCCTTGCTGAATCTTACCAGTCTTTCTCAATGCATCACCAAACCGATAATAAAATATCGGTTCTAGTTCGTTTGTCATATCAAAAAGCACATCATACCATTTAGCTGCTTTGTCCATTTGATTTTTAAAATAATAATAATTAGCCACTTCCTTAAGCATAAAAACTGATCTATATCCCTTTTCAAGAACTCTTTCATACACATAAACGACATTGACTAAAATGTAATCCACTTTTTCTTTTGTAGGCTCCGTTTTATCTACAACAGAAGGAGAGCTCTTAGCAACAACCGGAGCAGCTTTAACAACAGAAGGCTCTTCTATTTTCACTATTTTACTCAGTACCAATGCTAATGAACTTTGCTCTAAAGGAGGATTTTCAGGAATTTCAATTTTTCCGCTCTCGATAGAAATTTCGAGTAAATGTGTAGGTTCACGACTTTTATTGGCATCTAAATTTTTAGTTTCTATATAATATTTCTTTCTAAAACTCTCTTCTTTATAAACCGGAGTGATTATTCTTATATTTTCCGGACCTAAATCAACCTGACTTATAAGACTCAAATTAGAAACCGTGTATCTCGTAGTAGAACCTCCAAATGTCATATTGACAATCTCTTCCACTTTGTAATACAACACATTTTTAGTTTCTATGGCACTATAAATTTTACGCATTTGACCAAAGCCATAATAAGACTGAAAAATAAGAAGAAGAAAAATCAGCACTAATATGACATCCTTTTTCATAATCCATGTTGCAAAAACATTAGTAGTAATCGGTACTCCTATTAAACAAAGCTGTATTCATAAGGAGTACTTTTATAAATACTGTTTTAAGACCAAAAGAATATGCCTTTTTCATCTCTTTGTAACTCAGCCAAATTCTATTAATAAATTTAAGAAAATAAAAGAACAATAACCCTGTTAAACAAGCAATTAATAATCTACAATTAAAAACTAAACCATTTCAAAACAGCCGTTAAAATTAACTTTCTTATTTTTTGGTTGTCGTAATATTATTTTAAAATAAAATCCCTATCCAAACAACATAAAAAACAAAATTAATCAAGCGCCTAAATAATATCAAAAACCGAATTTAAGAAAAAAAACTTGTCGTTTTCCTTAATTTAAACCCTATATACAATATTTAATTAAATATAATTCAACAATAAAATGGAAATTTAAAAAATTCCACAAAATCAAAACCCCTTCACAAATTGTTACAAAAACAACTTTATGATTGAAAATAGAAACAAAAAAAACGAACTCACCAAATCGTAATCCAGCAAAACAAATACACAACATTACATTAATAACGTTTGGGTATCGTATATAATAGACAATATTAATTGAATACATTATTAGATTTTAATACTTTTGGAATCTTGTTACAACCATATCAGAAAAAACGGTAGTACAAAACACAGAAATACACTAAAAAAAATTAAAAAATGAGCAAGACATTATTTGACAAAGTATGGGATTCGCATGTTGTGCGTAAAATTGAAGACGGACCAGATGTGTTTTTTATTGATCGTCATTTTATTCACGAAGTTACTAGCCCAGTAGCTTTCTTAGGATTAAAATCAAGAGGCGTATCAGTATTATATCCAGAAAGAACATTCGCAACTGCAGATCACAATACTCCTACTATTAACCAACACTTGCCTGTTGAAGACGCTTTATCTGCTAATCAATTAAAAGCATTAGAAACTAATGCAAATGAATACGGCATTTCTCACTGGGGATTAGGACATCAAAAAAATGGAATTGTACACGTAGTAGGTCCGGAAAACGGAATTACTTTACCAGGTGCTACAATCGTATGTGGAGATTCACATACTTCTACTCATGGTGCTTTTGGTGCTATTGCTTTTGGAATTGGTACTTCTGAGGTAGAAATGGTTCTTTCTACTCAATGTATCATGCAACCAAAACCTAAAAAAATGCGTATCAACGTTAACGGAAAACTAAACAAAGGTGTTACTCCTAAAGACGTTGCATTATACATTATTTCTAAATTAACTACTTCTGGAGGAACAGGATATTTCGTAGAATATGCAGGAAATGTTTTTGAAGAAATGACTATGGAAGGTCGTATGACTGTTTGCAACCTTTCTATCGAAATGGGTGCTCGTGGTGGTATGATTGCTCCTGACCAAACAACTTTCGATTTCTTAGAAGGAAGACTATACGCTCCAAAAGGGGAAGCTTGGACTAAGGCTGTAGAATATTGGAAAACTTTAAAAACAGATGCTGACGCAACATTTGATGCTGAATTAAACTTCAATGCGGAAGATATCGAGCCAATGATCACTTACGGAACAAACCCTG
>JALRGZ010000112.1 GCA_023253295.1 Flavobacterium sp. | reverse complement strand
TTATATACCCAGGCATAGGGTATGGGGGTTCTTGCTTCCCAAAAGATGTTCAAGCATTAATAAAAACAGCAAAAGAATATAATTATGATTTAAAAGTGCTTCAAGCAGTTGAGGTTGTTAACAAATATCAAAATCTTTTAGAACAACTTGCTCATTAATTGCCACATCAAAAACACGCCAGTCTTTGCAATCCATTCCGCCTCCAAGGCCGTACCAAGGCTCCGAGAAATACAATTCGACTTCGTACTCGCCATCAGCAACAGGAAATTCATATCGCAACTGATTCATTCCGTAACGGAAATTCTGGAATAAAACATCATTTTGTGTGCCATCCACTAAATCCGATGTGGTACGCTGACTCGCGAAATAAGCAGGCAGGTTTTTAAAATGATCCGTCCAGGATAAAGAACCCCAGCTGTTTTTTTCACTTTTATGAACATCCGCCATCCAAAGGTTTCCTTTGGTATCTGTAAAATCGTCACCACCACAATTCACTCTGTACAGGTAATTGTAATTTGGTTTTGCAACAATTACTTCTTCATTATTGCTTAATTCTTTCAGATGTGGCGCCTGAGGCAAATTGTTCAACACCACATAATCCTGAGCTACTTTTTTGCCATCAACATAACCCACAGCGTACAAAACATTGTATTGAATATTCACATTATTCCACTGAAAATGCTGTCCTCTTCCCGGATTTTTTAACTTCCCTAAAGATTCGTGATTGACATCGTTGAACAATTCTACCTCATCACAATTGGAATAAAGATCAATTCCGTTTTTAACCCCTGTTTTCTCCCAACGATTTGGCCAGCTATGTGAAACGATATACACCATCGGATTGGTTTTGTTCGAAACATAATTGGCGCGGTACATATAATAGGCATCCAGTGGTTCACCCCAAATACTAAACAATCCTTTGTAATTTACCGGCCCGACCTGATCCATGGTTCTATATCCTTCACCGTTTTGATCACGTCCCGGATTTTCATGCGAAGCAAAAAGCCAATTGAATTGTCCGGCTATTTTATCCTTTACCGATTCGGCTTCGCGGACTTTGATTTCCATCAATTGCGAAAAACGGTTTTCGCTCAAAATTCCTTTTTGGTCAAATTCCCCTTCGGTGTGTAAATCGATACTACGCCAAGCACCGTATTCTCCATTTAATAATTGAGTGGTCATTTCGACATCATAATTATAGGGGTCTCCACCATAAGTTCCAGACCAGTTTTGCACCACATTCCAGTCGGTTCCTTCTCCACCATTACAGGTAGTTACCTTGCGTTGTTCGGCGGCAGTTGGGTCCATTTCACGAATGATTTTAGTGCATTCTTCAGCAAATTCCTTTGGAATGGTACTTTCATTTTGTAAACCCCACAACACCACTGAAGGATTGTTGCGACGCTCCTTAATCCATTCGCGCAATAAAGTCTTGAAATTCTCTTTGAATTCAGGTGTATCGTACCAAATATGGGCAGAAAACTGAGACCAAAACAAAATGCCGCTTTCGTCTAAAAGCTGTTGGTATTTTAAATTATGTGGCTGATGTGCTTCTCTGAATGAGTTAAAACCGGCTGCTTTAATCTGCTCGATTCGGGCTTTGATTTGCGTATCTGAAAAGGCATGACTTTGACCTAATTGGTGTTCGTATTCACAGGTTCCATTGATAAACACCGGCTCGTCATTAATGAAAAAACGATTGTCATCGCCTGCTCTGGCCACTGGCCAAGAAATCCAACGAATTCCGTAAGGAGTAGTGATTTTGTCTACTACTTTGTTTTTCTCTACAATCGTAGTTGAAAGTGTGTACAAATAGGAATTCTCCGGCGACCATAAATTAGGATTTTTGATAACAGGCAAAGTTTGCTGAATTTCCTTTGTTCCTTTTGAAAGTAGAATTTCGTTCTTTACTGAAGCCACTTCTTTTCCTTTGTTATCCAAAAGAGTATTTACCACTGTAATTGTTCTATCCGAAGGACTGTAATTTTGAATTTCGGTTGTGGTATGCAAAATAGCTTCTTCCTTAGAAGTGGTTTTATCATTCCAGATGTGAACTCCAAAAGGCGCTACACGGACTTCATTGGTTATTACCAAAGTTACCGGACGGAAAATCCCCATCGGTTGTGAGCCCTCTGAAAATCCCCATTCTCCAGAACATCCACCACACACCCAAGGTAAATCGGTGATGAAAGCAGGATGAGCAGCTTTAACCAAAATTTTATTATCAGCATTAAATTGTAAAGCATCTGTAATATCAAAGGTAAAAGTGGTACGACCACCTTTGTGCTGCCCTACTTCTTTTCCATTTACCCAAACGGTAGCATAGCTATTGACTCCTTCGAAAAACAGAAAATAGCGTTTGTCTTTTTGTTGTTTTCCTATTTTCAACTGTTTCGAATACCAAGCCGTTCCGTGCAAATTACCATGTTTCATCTGGCGAAAACCTTCGTATTGATCCCAGTTATGAGGTACATCTACTGTTTTACAATTGGCATCAGCAGTTGCATTGGTTACGAAATCCTGTTTGGCATCGGAATTGGTTTCCAACATGGTGGTTTTCCAATTAGCGTTCAACGGCATTTCTTCCCGAGTCTGCGACCACGAAAGGCTAGTTATAAAAAATAGTATGTAAATTAATTTCTTCATTGTTTTTATTTCTTCTCCTGCGTAAGGGATGGAAGTGGAAATCCTTTTTATTTTGTCATCCTGAGCCTGTCGAAGGACAAAATAAAAAGATTGAAACGTACAGCCCGACCTCGTCTCGTCTTTTTCGGACGAGACGAGGGCACGCCCTTATTCTTTTAATAAAACAACCAGTCTACGGCTTCTTTTTCGTCTTTTCCGATATAACCCACATCGCGGGTTTCGATTTTTTGGTTGGCATCGATAAAGCCTAAAATAAGCACTCTTCCTTTTCCTAAAGTCAGTTGGTTTTCGCCCGCTTTGAAGGTATAGGTATGAATATTAACCCTAGGTAATTCCTTTAAATTCATGGCATTCGCCAAAATCACTTCGGCCTGACCGTAATCATTTCCGGCAGCATTAGTTTCCAGACTTGGAGGCAGTAAAAATCTTTTTTGGTCGGAATTAAAATAACCCACAACCAATTTTACCGGCACATCAGTTTTGAATTTGATAGTTGTTCCTTCGGTATTTTGCTGGTCTTCTACAAAAGTAATTCCTTTAAGATTTTTAAGCTCCGGAGCTACTTTTTCAATTTCAGAAATAGCTGTTCCATACACTTGTGTTCCTGCTTTTACATCATAAGTTGCCGATTTTGGATCCAACAGCGTTACTTTGGCGGTTTTCCAAGGCGTAACCACTTTTTGTTGGATTTTACCATCTTTAGCTTCTTTCAATAGGACTAAATTTCTTTTAAAGTTAGCCAATTCACGTTCGTAATGCGGCAATAATTCCGTCCAGGTTTTATTGTTTCCATCGTCACCGCCAATTGGAATTCGGCGTTGTGCAGTTTGCATACTATTGGCATACAAATAGCTATCTTTGGTCAGTTTTACCAATTCCTCATAGTATTTCAAAGCCTTTTCCAAATGTGGCACAGCTTTATCCAAATCGGCAATATCATTGGAATAGCTGTATCGCAATACCAACATGGCAGCTTTTACTTTCTCCGAAAAACAATTAGCGAAAGCATCATAAGAATACACATCATTCTTCAAGCGATTGAATTCTTCCTTGTCTTTGGTCACAAATGGAGCGGCATTGTCAATGGCTTCAACAGCCACTTTTCCGTGTTGAACAATTTCGCTAATCAATTGCGGAGGAGTTTCCCCAGAATGTGGTTCATTATTCCATTCTTTCTTAGCATACTCCTGAAGTAATTCTCCCGGAGGCCCGCAGGATTCATGAAATCCAGGATACACACGCCATTTAGCCGGATTAACCAATTGACTTTCGAACATTCCTAGTAACAAGGTTTGACGATTCCCTTCGGTAATTCCAAATTTGCGAAGGGTTTTAGGTGCTATTTCTCCGATTTGTTCGTAAGCTTCCAGAATATCTCTAGCAGCCTGAGCATTTACACCGTATTTATCAGTGAATTGCTTGTCCCAAAATTGGATTTCCTGTGTTCTTTCTCTTTTACTTTGCCAAGCATATCTAGCCCAGGCCTTGTACCAAATCCAATCGCGATCCATTTCTAACAATCGTTTTCCTGATGCTGTTTTATCAGCTGAATACGGCCAATCCCAATACGATGCCTGAGGATACAAATGCAGCGCATTAGCCCCATGTGCGGTATGCATTGCCTGAACGGTTTTTTGGATAAAGTCAGGAGAACCGTATCGGAAAGGCTCGAGATTAGCCAAAATATGTACGTTTTCAATATGAATAGATCCTAATGAACTCAATTGTTTGTGTGTTTCTCCCCAAGGACCACCGGGAGTATAAGTCGTTAAGGATTCGCCATTGTATTTACTCATGGTATATAAGTTTTTATACAAAGGCAAGGCTTTATCCATTACGGCAGGGGCATCGGTATCGTGTGAACGCAAAATGATTGGTGGTTCCTGAGTTTTCCCTAAGGCTTTCAAACCGTCTTTTACACCCGGAATAATGGTTTTGGTAAACCAGTTCACATCATCTTCAACCGTATTCATTGCTTCTCCCAAACAAACTAATAATCCAACATTGGGATATTTTTCTATGAAGGCAGCAATCGATTTTTGCGTATAATCGGCAATTAGCGGATCGATTGGTCGTTCTCTTTCTTGTGTTTTAATGTTATAATGCTCCGCAAATGGTTTTGAAACAATAATATTGTAAAACATTTGAATGACCCAGATTCCTCTTTTATTCGCTTCTTCGGTTAGGAATTTAAAAACCTCTTCATTTTTCTTAAAGTCTTCATCGCTTACCTCAACAGCAAACGGATAATCTTTTAATCGCACCAAAGAAGCAAATGGATGTCCGTTCCACAGATACAAAGAATTCATACGGTTTTCGACCATCATGTCCAGGTATTTTATCCAAAGTGCCTTGTCATAAAACCAAGGGAATGAAGCTGGTGTATAGGGATATTCATAAACCGTTCTACCCGGAAGATAAAAGGGTTTTTGTACTCCAATACAGGTGCCTCTCAATACCATTTCCGGACTGTCATTTTCATTGATTGTAGCAGGAATAACAGCAGAAGTTTCGATTCGATCAGCCAATTCCAAGGCTCCATATAAAGCTCCGGTAGCATCATTTCCTTCGATGAAAATGCTATTTTTTTGGCTACGAATTAAAAAGCCTTCTTTCTTGTTTAATTGACTGTCATTGATAGCAACATTCTTGGTATTTTGCTTCCAAAAACTTGTTCCTTTTTCACCTATAACGACAACTCTGTCTTTTGATTTTTTAGGTGCTTTATCAGCAAAAACAACTTTGATTCCTTTTACGGTTGCTGCTTCCGATAATTTTTCGGCACCAAATTGCGCTCTGGGTGCATTAGCATCACGAACAATTATTAGATTTTGCGCTGACGCAAAAGTCATGTAGAATCCTAAAAAAAGTAAACTTAAATATTTCATTTGTTTTGTTTTTATCCTTAAACCTGTCAGGTTTACTAAATAATATAAATTTAATTCTGAAAAATCTTCTTCAAATAAGCCACATT
>JALRGZ010000089.1 GCA_023253295.1 Flavobacterium sp. | reverse complement strand
ATCGAAATTGAAGAAACCGAGCAGACAGATGCAGAAAAAGCCAATATGGATGCCCGTGAAAGTATGTATCTGGTTTCTGAGTTTGCTAAGGATTATTTTCATAAAACACTTTTAAATACAGAAGAAGGGAAGGCTATTGGTCTTTCTTATTTCAAAGAAAGAGGATTTACCAACGAAACCATTCAAAAGTTTAGTTTAGGGTATTCGCCGGAAACTTGGGATGCTTTGACAAAAGAAGCATTAGGAAAAGGCTATAAGTTGGAGTTTTTGGAAAGTACCGGTTTGACTATTCCAAGAGAGGATCGTCCTTTTGATCGTTTCAAAGGTCGTGTGATGTTTCCTATTCAAAGTATGTCGGGACGTGTTTTAGGATTTGGTGGTCGTATTTTGACTAATGACAAAAAAGCGGCTAAATATCTAAATTCACCTGAGAGCGAAATTTATCATAAGAGTAAAGTTTTATACGGAATATTTCAAGCCAAACAATCAATAGCAAAGCTGAATAATTGTTTCCTGGTAGAAGGTTATACGGATGTTATTCAGTTCAATCAGTCGGGAATCGAAAATGTGGTAGCTTCTTCAGGAACGGCATTGACTCCGGATCAAATTCGATTAATCAATCGTTTGACGAGAAATATTACCGTACTTTTTGATGGAGATGCAGCCGGACTTCGTGCTTCTATTCGCGGAATCGATTTGATTCTTGAAGAAGGCATGAATGTAAAGGTTTGTACTTTTCCGGATGGAGACGATCCGGATAGTTTTGCTAAAAAAACGCCTCATGATGATTTAGTAGCTTATTTAGAAAATAATGCCAAAGATTTTATCCAGTTCAAAGCCTCGCTTTTGATGGATGAGGCAAAGAATGATCCTATCAAGAAAGCGGATTTGATTCGTGACATGGTAGGGAGTATTTCTAAGATTCCGGACCGTATTCAGCGTGAAGTTTATATCCAGGAATGTTCCCGTATTATGGATATTTCTGAGCAAGTGCTGGTAAGTACTTTGGCTCAAATGATTCAAAAAGATGCTGCTGAAGTTTCTAAAAAGCAAAAACAGGAACAAAAGCCTTTTGAAGTTCACAGAAACCAGCCTCCACAAAATACGGCTTATGCGGGAGGTGATCCCGAAGATCCCAGATTTGGGCCTCCAGAGGATTACCCTGGTGAACCGGGGTATCAACAACAAAGTCAGGCTTCAGAAAAAGTTGATATTCTGTATCGTTTGGAGCGTAAGATTATCGAAATTTTATTGCTGTATGGTAATAAAACGGAGGAGTTTGAAGATGTCTTGATGAAATCGAATGATGAAGGGGAAATTGTGAATGTTTCTGAAATAAAAAATTACAAGGTTTTTCAGCGTATTTATCTGAGTTTGCAAGAAGATGAGGTTGAATTGGCGAATCCATTGTTTAGAGGGATTTTCAACGATTTAATCAATTATTATCTGCAGCATGATAAGTTTAGTCTGGAGCATTACTTAATGCGTTTACCGACCGAATATGCTCCGGAAGTTACCGATATCCTTATGGAGGATGAAAAGATGGTTATGCATAACTGGGAAGGGCAGAATATTTTTCCTAAAACCAAACAGGAAACCATTTCTCAAAATGTAACAGAAACTATTTTGACAATGAGATGGTATTTGGTGGGGCGAATTATTGAGGACTTAAAAAACTCCATATCACCTGATCAGGATCATATGGAGTCTTTGATGATGATTAGAGATTATAATGAGTTAACTCGTGCTTTCTCTAAAAAGTTAGGGAGAGTAATGTCTCGTTTTTAAAATTAAACGATTTCCAAACTCTTCGCTTTGTTTACTAAGTCAACCAAGTTGGTCACATTTAATTTTGTTAGTAAACGTAATTTGTAAGTACTAATTGTTTTTTCGTTAAGACCTAAGATTTCTGCAATCTCGTGGTTTTTCTTTCCTCCACTTAAATAACGTAAAACCTCTACCTCTCGGTTAGATAATTTACGATATAAGCGTTCGCTTTTACTTTGTTTTGCAATCAAGGCTAGGTTTTTCTTAACGGTTTCGTTCATGATAATCTTACCTTGATGAACTTTGATTATAGATTGTCCTAGCGTTTCCAATTTTTCTTTTTTGTGAACATATCCTGCAACACCTGCTTTAATAGCATTAGGCGCATAAATTTGCTCAGAAAGACCACTGAAAATGATAATTTTAGTTTTCGGAAAATCTTTTAAAAGCGATTTAACTTCAAAAATACTCGAAAGTCCTTCAAGTTCTAAGTCCAAGATAAGAATATCAATTTCCTTAGTTTGTAGGATGTCTCGAATCATCAAAAAACTACCAACATTGGCAGCAATTGATATGTCTGAATGGTCTTTGAAGTAAGATTTTACTCCAAAATGCACTACCGGAAAATTATCGGCTAGACAAACTTTAATCATAATTGTTTTTTTTTAGGGTTGTTTTTTTGTGTGAATTGTATATTAAATTTATGCAAAAAAAAAGAATAAAACTATTTTTTATAGATAAAATCGTATTAATTCCGATTAATTACACAAACTGGTATAGGATTCATTTTGTGTTGATTGATTGTGTTTAGTTTTTTGTAGATTTTAAACACTTCTTTCTGTCTTTCGGTGTAATTGTCTTGAGGATTGTTGTTTTCGTCTTCAAGCATGGCCCATTCTAATTCATCATAGCTGGCGCCTAATTGTTGCTCATCTGTTTTTTCATCTCCAAATAGACCATCTGAAGGTTGAGCAGTTAAAATAGATTCAGGGACTTGTAAATAAGCAGCTAAAGCAAAAACATCTGATTTCATTAGATCAGCAATTGGGCTTAAGTCAACTCCGCCATCGCCGTACTTAGTATAGAATCCCACACCAAAGTCTTCTACTTTATTTCCGGTACCGGCAACCAGAAGTCCGTGAACTCCGGCATAGTAATATAGTGTAGTCATTCTTAATCGAGCACGGGTATTAGCAAGAGTTAAGTTGAGTTTATTTTCGTCAAAGTCTGTAGGGACTTCTTTTTTGAATGTTTCAAAAACAGAAGTTAAATCGGTGTGAATGCTATCAACATTAGAGAAACGTTTTTTAAGTTGCTCGATATGTTCTTTGGCACGACTTACATGACTTTGATGTTGGTGGATAGGCATTTCAACGCATAAAACCTGAAGTCCTGTTTGAGCACATAAAGTTGAAGTTACGGCAGAATCAACACCTCCGGAAATTCCTATGACAAAACCGTTTACTTTAGAAATTTCAGCATAAGATTTTAACCAGTTAACAATATGAGTGTTTACCTCTTCAACTTTGATTGTACTTTTTTTAGTCATAATAGTTCAAATTTTAACCATCAGGACCGTATCTTTGCGCAAAATATTTTGGTAACATACTGGTTGTCCTGATATAATGGTGCAAATTTAATTAAAATAAAATGAAAAGATATGTAATTTTCTTAGTTCTATTGTTCTTTTTTTTGTCTTGTGGTACTAAAAATAAGGCAGAAAAAGCTGTAGAAGCAATTCCTGTAACGTTTCAACTCATTCGATTTGATAAAATATTTTTTGAGACAGCACCTCAGGATTTGCCTAAATTGAAAAAAGAATTTCCTTTTTTTTTTCCTGAGGGAAATAATGATTCAGTTTGGTTGGAAAAAATGCAAAATCCTCTTTGGAGGGAATTGTATACTGAGGTTCAAAAAAAGTTTTCAGATTTTGATCTTTATAAAGTTGAAATAGCAGATGTTTTAAAACGCATTAAATATCATTTTCCTAAAGTGCAAACTCCTAAAAAGGTGTATACAGTGATTTCGGAAATGGATTATACTAATAAGGTAATTTATGCCGATAGTTTGATGATTATTTCTTTAGAAATGTATTTAGGTAAAGAGCATAAGTTTTATGAGTTTCCAAATTACATTAAACAGAATTTTGAACCAAAGCAGTTAATGCCTGATGTGGTTGAGAGTTTTGCCAGAAGAGAAGTGATGCTATCAAGAGATAAAAGTTTTTTGGCTGCAATGATTTATGCAGGTAAAGGTTTGTATCTTAAAGATGTTCTTTTGGATGAAGAGTATACGGATGAAGATAAGATAGGGTATACTGATGATCAATTAAAATGGTGCCAGGAAAATGAGAATTATATTTGGCGTTATTTTATTGAAGGACAATTGCTTTATGATGATGATCAAAAGTTAATTCCCCGTTTTGTAAGTCCGGCTCCTTTTTCTAAATTTTACTTAGAAATAGATAATGAATCTCCTGGGAAAGTTGGGGCATGGATAGGATGGCAAATTGTTCGTTCGTATATGAAAAATAATGAAGTATCTTTGCCGCAGTTAATGAAAACTTCTGAAAAAGAAATTTTTGAAAAATCAAATTATAAACCTAAGAAATAATGTCAAATACACATAAATCAGAAATTAATTTTCTAGTAGAATTAGATGAAAACCGTATTCCGGAAAAATTATATTGGACGGCAAAAGACGGAGGAATTGAATTAGAAGAATCAAAAGCGATTATGCTTTCAGTTTGGGATAGTAAAGCTAAAGAAAGCATGCGTATTGATTTGTGGACCAAAGATATGCCTGTAGATGAAATGAAGATTTTCTTTCACCAAACATTAGTGGCGATGTCAGATACTTTTAATCGAGCTACTGGTGATGAGAAAATGTCGGCAACGATGAAAGATTTCTGTGAATATTTTGCAGAAAAATTAGAATTGACAAAATAATTTAAAAAAAGTCCAAATAAAAGAAATCCCAAATTCCAAATAGTAAAAATTGGAATTTGGGATTTTGTATTTTGAGATTTTAAAATTTGAATTTAAAATCCGTTGTTATTGTTGAAAATTTCCTGATTGACTTCGTCTATATAACTTAATAATTCGTCTTTCCCTGTTCCTTCGGATGATGAGGTTACAAAATAAGGTGGCATTTCAGCCCAGTTGTTGGCAAACATTTGTTTTTTATAAGCTGCAATATGAGAATCTATTTTTGTTCTGCTGATTTTATCTGCTTTGGTAAAAATGATACAGAATGGAATTTCGCTTTCACCCATATAAGTCATGAATTCAATGTCTATTTTTTGAGCTTCATGGCGAATGTCAATCAGTACAAAAGCACAGGCTAATTGTTCTCTTTTTTCAAAATAATCTGTAATGAATTGTTGAAAAACGTTTTTAGTTTTTTTAGAAACCTTGGCATATCCATATCCGGGTAGGTCGACTAAAAACCAGTTTTTGTTAATCAAAAAGTGATTAATTAACTGTGTTTTTCCGGGTTTTGAAGATGTTTTAGCTAAATTTTTGTTGTTGGTCAACATGTTGATTAAAGATGATTTTCCAACATTTGACCTGCCGATAAAAGCATATTCGGGCAAGAAGTCTTTAGGACATTTGCTTACATCTGAGTTGCTGATAATAAATTCGGCAGTATTGATTTTCATTGCTGTTTTTTTTATTTAAAAAAGCTTATAAATTCGTTTTTTTAAGCCATTCTTCTAATAAATTATTGAATTCATCCGGGTGTTCCATCATGGCAGCGTGACCACATTTGTCAATCCAGTATAATGTTGAATTAGGTAATAATTTGTTGAATTCTGTTGCTACTTCCGGTGGAGTAACCTTGTCGTTTTTACCCCAAATAATACAAGTTTGCACGTGCATTTTTGGTAAATCTTTTGCCATATTATGACGAATCGCACTTTTAGCAATTGTTAATGTTTTGATCAATTTGATGCGGTCATTTACTGTTGCGTAAACTTCGTCAATTAACTCAGGAGTGGCAATTTTAGGGTCGTAAAATACATCTTCTGCTTTTTTCTTGATGTATTCATAATCACCTCTCTTTGGATAGCTGTCTCCCATTGCGCTTTCGTAAAGACCTGAACTTCCAGTTATTACAAGTCCGGCTACTTTTTCTGGATACATTTTGGTATGGTACAAAGCAATGTGTCCTCCTAGTGAATTTCCTAAAAGAATAACTCGGTCAAAACCTTTAAAAGTGATAAAGTCTTTTACGTATTTGGCAAAAGCTTTTACGTTAGTTTTAAGTAAGCTTTGAGTGTAAATAGGTAGATCAGGTATGACAATTTTATATCCTTTGTCAGAGAAGTAACGGGCAACACCGTCAAAGTTACTTAGGCCTCCCATTAGACCGTGTAAAATGACAATTGGAGTCCCTTCGCCAGCTTCATAATAACTGTATCGACCTTCTTTTTTGTAGTTTTTGTCCATGCTTTTGAATGCGAATTTCAATTTCGACAAATATAGAACATAATCAGTTAAAAAGAGTTTTTGAAAAGATTTTTTGAAGATAATGTTCTTGCGTTTTCTTGGGTTTTGAGGTTAGATGTTGGTTATCTGGTTGATAATCTAGGAGTTTTTTGTGGTGTTCTTGTTGTTTTTTGAATAAAAAATCAGTTTTTTTCAGGTGTTTTTTTGATTTGGAATTGGTTGTTTATAGAAAAAAATAATTGAGCTAATATTCTGATAGTCTAAAAATTAAGGCTTTTTTGTGTAAAGTGGGTAAACTTATCAACAAAGTGGTAGAAAGTGGTAAAAGGTGGTAAATTTTTTTATATTTTTGCTCTGTATCATTTAATAGTAAATCTTTTGAATACAATTGTTGGGACATATGAGTGTAAAGTTGATGCTAAAGGAAGGGTTTTGTTGCCTGCGCCTTTGAAAAAGCAATTAGCTTCCTCTCTTCAAGACGGATTTGTTTTGAAACGCTCGGTTTTTCAACAGTGCTTGGAGTTGTATCCAATGGAAGAATGGAATTTGATGATGCAAAAAATCAACAAGTTGAATCGATTTGTAAAGAAAAATAATGACTTTATTCGCAAGTTTACGGCTGGTGTTAAAGTGGTTGAAATAGATACTTTAGGCCGTTTATTGGTGCCTAAGGATTTAGTAAATTTTGCTAGTGTTACTAAGGATGTTGTGTTTTCATCGGCAGTAAATATAGTGGAAATTTGGGATAAAGATTTGTATGAAAAGTCGATTGATGATGGAGTTGACTTTGCAGATTTGGCTGAAGAGGTAATGGGTAATATAAATGACGACGACAATGGAATATCATAATCCAGTTTTGCTTAAGGAGACAGTTGATGGTTTAAATATTAAGCCTGATGGTGTATATGTAGATGTGACTTTTGGTGGAGGTGGTCATTCCAAAGAAATATTAAGACGATTAGGTCCTAATGGGAAATTATTCGCTTTCGATCAAGATGAAGATGCGTTGGCTAATGCGCTTCCGGATGAGCGATTTGTGTTGATAAATGAGAATTTTAGATACATCAAGCGTTTCTTGCGTTTTTATGGAGCAAGAACAGTTGATGGAATTTTAGGTGATTTAGGGGTTTCTTCTCATCAATTTGATGTGCCGGAGAGAGGTTTTTCTACTCGTTTTGATGCCGAATTGGATATGAGAATGAGTCAGAAAAATGAATTAGATGCTTATAAGGTAGTTAATGAGTATGATGATGCTAACTTAAAACGTGTGTTTTATGATTACGGTGAATTGAAAAATGCACCAGCTTTGTCAAGAACAATCATTGAAGCACGTCAACACCGACCAATAAAAACTACAGAAGAACTAAAAGAAGTTCTTGCTAAATATTTACCGGAAAGAGTTCGCAATAAAGTATTGGCTCAAATATACCAAGCTATCCGAATTGAGGTTAATCAAGAAATGGATGTTTTGAAAGAATTTTTAGAGCAATCTTTAGAAATCTTGAATCCAGGTGGGAGATTAAGTGTGATTTCTTATCATTCATTAGAAGATCGTTTGGTAAAAAGATTTATGAAGAACGGAATGTTTGAAGGAGAGCCGGAACGTGATTTTTTTGGGAATTATTCAGTGCCATTTAAAACCATTGGAAAATTAATTGTTCCAACCGATGAAGAAATCAGAGTGAACAACAGGGCAAGAAGTGCAAAGTTGAGAGTGGCTGAAAAGTTATAATAAACAATATAAGGATGAGTATTTATAATCTTTTAAAGGCGAGGTTTTTAATCGATGATGATGCGGTGAAAAACTGGCGTTTTATTGTTTTTTTAATTGGTTTAGCTATTGTTATGATTGCTAATACACAGAGCTACGAACAAAAAGTTTTTAAAATAGCTGAGCTAACTTCGGAAGTTAAAGAATTACGCTCTGAGTTTGTTGACAGACGTTCTGAGTTAATGAAATTGAGAATGGAATCGACAGTTTCGGAAAAAATGATTGAAAGAGAAATTTTCCCATCAACTGTACCACCAGTAAAAATAAAAGTAAAAAAAGAAGAAGAAAAAAGTTTTCTTAAGAAATTATGGCAGTAGATGATAAATACATATCGTACCGAATCTATCTAGTTGCTATTGCTATTTTTTTTATGGCAATAGCAGTTGCTATTAAGTTGACCAATATTCAGTGGGTTGAAGGTGATTATTATCGTGAATTGGCTAAAGAAAGAACGGTGAAGAACTTTGTTATTCCTGCTAACAAAGGGAATATTTATTCATCAGATGGAAGTTTATTAGCAACGTCAATCCCAAAATATACTATTCGTTTTGATGCTTTGGCTCCAAGCAAGGAAAATTTTGAAAAAAATGTGAATGCTTTAGCGGATTCATTGACTACCGTTTTAGATAAATCTTCGGCATATTATCAAAACGAACTTAGGAAAGCAAGGGCAAATAATAATCGTTATTTTTTAGTTGCCAGAGATTTGAGTTACACCGAATATATGAAGATTAAAGGTTTTCCTTTATTCAAATTAGGTCCTTATAAAGGTGGGATTATAATTGACCAAAAAACGGTACGTGAACATCCTATTGGTAAAATTGCTGAAAGAACTATTGGTTATGAAAAAAATTACCACGGTACTGGAGATGCTTATGGAAAAGGAATAGAATGGGCTTACAGAGAATATCTAAATGGTAAAGACGGTAGAATTCTGAAGCAAAAAATAGCAAAAGGACAGTGGAAACCTATTCGTGATATGAACGAAGTAGATCCTTTGGATGGCTATGATGTGATTTCTACAATCGATGTTTATATTCAGGATATTGCGCATCATGCTTTATTGAAGCAATTAGAAGATTATGAGGCTGATCATGGCTGTGTGGTTGTAATGGAAACGCAAACCGGGCAGGTAAAAGCGATTTCGAATCTAGGTCGTGCCAATGATGGTACTTATTACGAAACGACTAATTATGCTGTAGCAGAATCTCATGAACCAGGTTCTACTTTTAAATTGGTCGATTTGATGGCAATTTTAGAAGACAAAGTAGCAGATACAAGCACGGTTTATGATACTCATGGAGGAGAAATAAGATATTCAGGTAAGGCAGTCCGTGATTCACACAAAGGAGGTTATGGAAAAATTTCTTTAGCAAGAGGATTTGAATTGTCTTCTAATACGGTTTTAGTTCAGGCAGTTTATGATAATTACAAAAACAATCCGTCAAAGTTTGTGAATCATGTTAATTCGTATGGTTTGAATAAACGCTTGAATATGGATTTCAAAGGCGAAGGACGTCCTTTTATTCCTCAGCCTACAGATAAAAATTGGTCTAATATTTCGTTGCCTTGGATGGCTTTTGGTTATGGAGTTTCGGTTACGCCAATGCAAACTTTAGCATATTACAATGCAGTGGCAAATGATGGTATTATGGTGAAACCGCAATTTGTTGCCGAAATTAAAGAATGGAATAAGACTATTAAAAAAATGGAGCCTGAAGTGATTAATCCAAAAATTTGTTCAGATGCTACATTATCGAAATTAAAAGCAGTTTTGAAGAATGTGGTTAAAAAAGGAACGGCTTCAAAATTGTATTCTAAAGATTTTCCTATGGCTGGAAAAACAGGTACTGCTCAGGTAAATTATGGAAAAAGAGATGGTTCAGGATTGTATTATGCTTCCTCTTTTGTAGGGTATTTTCCTGCTGATGCACCAAAATATTCCTGTATTGTGGTTGTTCATAAACCTAATACAGCTAATAATAATTATTATGGAGCCGATGTAGCCGGTCCTGTTTTTAAACGAATTGCACAAAAGATTTTTACCGAAGTCCCTTCGACTAATGAGATTAAGGAATTAGATGGAAAGATTGCTAAACAGGAGAAAAATTACAATGAATATTATGCAAAACTTTCTAAATCTCAAAAGTTAATTCCTAATGTAAAAGGAATGCCAGGTATGGATGCAATTGCTTTGTTAGAGAATCTGGGATTACATGTAAGAGCCAAAGGAATTGGAAAGGTAAAAAGTCAATCTTTACAGGCGGGGCAGAATTTTACTAAAAACACAACTATAACCTTAGAATTATTGTGATTAAATTAAAAGACATATTATATAGAGTAGCAATCGAAGCTGTTCATGGTTCGACTGATATTGCCATCGGTAAATTGGATTTTGATTCAAGAAAAATTCAAACTGATGATGTATTTGTTGCTATTCGTGGTACTATTTCAGACGGACATGATTATATTCAAAAAGCCATCGATTTAGGTGCTAAAGCTATTATTTGTGATACTTTTCCAGAGGAATTTGTAAGCGATGTGACTTATGTAAAAGTAGACGATACTAATAAAGCATTGGCTTTTTTGGCTGCTAATTATTTTGGAGATCCATCTGAGAAATTAAAATTAGTTGGAATTACAGGTACTAACGGAAAAACAACCATTGCTTCGTTGTTATATCAATTGTTTAAAAAAGCAGGTTTTAAAGTAGGTTTACTTTCAACTGTAAAAATTTTGGTAGATGATGTAGAATTTAAAGCAACGCATACTACTCCAGATTCAATTACGATAAATTACTACTTGAATGAAATGATTCAGGCAGGTGTGGAGTATTGTTTTATGGAAGTGAGTTCACATGGAATTCATCAAAAACGTACGGAAGCTTTACACTTTACAGGAGGTGTTTTTACTAATTTGTCACACGACCATTTAGATTATCATCCAACATTTGCAGAATATAGAGATGTTAAAAAATCATTTTTTGATAATTTACCTAAAACAGCTTTTGCTATTTCAAACATTGACGATAAGAATGGAGCTGTCATGTTGCAAAACAGCATTGCTAAGAAAAGAACTTATGCTTTAAAATCCTATGCTGATTATAAAGCCCAAATTTTAGAAAACTTATTATCTGGTTTATTGTTGAAAATAGAAGGTAATGAGGTTTGGGTAAAATTAATCGGAGTTTTTAATGCTTATAATCTTTTAGCAATCTATGCAACTGCTATTGAATTAGGTTTGGATAAGTTAGAAACTCTTCGATTGTTATCAGAGTTAGAAAGTGTTTCAGGAAGATTCCAATATATTGTTTCAGATACGAATATCACTGCAATTGTAGATTATGCACATACGCCTGATGCCTTAGAAAATGTGTTGAAAACTATCAATGAAGTTCGTACAAAAAATGAACAATTAATTACCATTGTAGGTTGTGGGGGAAATAGAGATAAGGCCAAAAGACCTATTATGGCCGAAATTGCTTCTGAGTTGAGCAACAAAGCTATTTTGACTTCTGATAATCCTCGTGATGAAGATCCGGATGATATTATTGCAGAAATGGAAAAAGGAGTTCCTCCTCAAAATCATAAAAAAGTTTTTGCTGTTACCGATAGAAAACAAGCAATCAAAATTGCATGTCAATTGGCTCAGCCAAAAGATATCATTCTGATTGCAGGAAAAGGACATGAAACTTATCAGGAAATCAAAGGTGTTCGCACTGATTTTGATGATATGAAAATTGTAAAAGAAGTTTTAGAACAACTACATAAATAGTAAAATTATGCTGTATTATTTATTCGATTATTTCAACAAAGTATTAAATCTTTCTGGGACAGGAGTTTTCCAGTACATTACTTTTAGATCGTCATTAGCTTTTATTCTGTCGTTGTTGTTGTCTACAATTTACGGTAAAAGAGTAATTAAGTTTTTGCAAAGACAACAAGTAGGTGAAACCATTCGTGAACTTGGTCTGGAAGGACAAAATGAAAAAGCAGGAACTCCAACAATGGGAGGTTTGATTATCATTTTTGCAACCTTAATTCCGGTTCTGTTGTTTGCCAAATTACATAATATTTACATTGTGTTACTTATTGTAACGACTTTGTGGATGGGAACAATTGGTTTTATTGACGATTATATCAAAATTTTCAAAAAAGATAAACAAGGTTTAAAAGGTATTTTTAAAGTTGTTGGTCAGGTAGGTTTAGGACTGATAGTAGGTAGTGTGTTGTATTTTAATCCTTATGTAACGGTTCGTACAGATACAGGAAAAACGGATGTTTTTAAAGTAAATACCGAGGCTGCTATTGTAGCACCTGCTCCTGTTTACGAAAAATCTACAGCTACCACTATTCCATTTTTCAAAAATAATGAATTTGATTACGCCGAATTATTGGCTTGGACTGGTGAAGGATATGAAAAATGGGCTTGGATAATTTTTATTCCTGTTGTAATTTTTATCATTACAGCGGTTTCTAATGGAGCCAATTTAACTGATGGTATTGATGGATTAGCAGCGGGAACCTCGGCCATATCCGTCTTGGCCTTGGCAATTTTTACTTTTGTTTCGGGGAATATCATTTTTTCTAATTACTTAAATATTATGTATATACCAAACTCTGGAGAAATGACGGTTTTTATAGCCGCATTTACTGGGGCGTTAATCGGATTTTTATGGTATAACTCTTATCCGGCATCTGTTTTTATGGGAGATACCGGAAGTTTAACTATTGGAGGAATCATTGCTGTATTGGCTATTGCTGTTCGTAAAGAATTGTTGATTCCGCTATTATGTGGGATTTTCTTGGTGGAAAATTTATCCGTGGTTTTGCAGGTAAGTTATTTTAAATATACTAAGAAACGTACAGGGGAAGGAAAGAGAATTTTCCTGATGTCACCTTTACATCATCATTACCAAAAGAAAGGTTATCATGAAAGTAAAATTGTTACCCGATTTTGGATTGTAGCCATCTTATTAGCGATACTTTCAATTGTTACCTTAAAATTAAGATAAGATGAGATTAGTTGTTTTAGGCGGTGGTGAAAGCGGAGTAGGTACTGCTATTCTCGGGAAACAAAAAGGATATCAAGTTTTTGTCTCCGATTATGGAAAAATAAAAGACAGTTACAAAGAAGTTCTTATACAAAACGGTATTGAATGGGAGGATGAAAAACATACCGAATCCTTAATTCTAAATGCCGATGTGGTGATGAAAAGTCCAGGGATTCCTGATAAGGCCCCCATTGTTAAGAAACTAGTCGAAAAAGGGATTCCAGTGATTTCAGAAATTGAATTTGCAGCTCCTTTTACTAATGCCATCACGATAGGAATTACAGGAAGTAATGGAAAAACAACCACAACAATGCTTACTTACCATTTGTTAAAATCGGCAGGTTTGAATGTAGGTTTAGCTGGGAATATTGGGAAGAGTTTTGCAGAGCAGGTGGCCGAAGATAAGTACGATAGCTATGTGTTGGAATTAAGTAGTTTTCAATTGGTAGCAGAGCAGGGTATTATAGATAGTGCGTGAAATGGATTAATTTCCCAACTCAGATAAGTGACGCATATGAAATTCGCTCTCTCTGAACCAAAAAAGAGGGCAATAGCGGAGGCAAGAATACCGGCGTAAAGATCTCCTAGTCGCGGTCCACCCGCCACGACCGAGAAGAACACTCCTTGAAGTCGTCCCCTCATTTCATCGGGGGCCGCGGTC
>JALRGZ010000061.1 GCA_023253295.1 Flavobacterium sp. | reverse complement strand
GCTTAAGATAATCACATCTAATAAACTAGGGCCACCACCGCCATTATTGCCTGAATTTCCGCCACCACCTTTATTTCTGGAAGCTAAAATGATGATAAAAACAATGATGATAATGAATGGCAAGATGGGAAAATCTTGTTTTTGTTGGTTTTGTTTTCGAGTCCCTTTGTATTTGCCTTTAAAAACGTCAAATAAAGCATCGGTTCCTTTGTCAACTCCATTATAATAACTACCTGCTTTGAACTCAGGAATAATAATATTTCTAATGATTTCACCACCAATTCCTGCTGTCAATCTATCTTCTAAACCGTAGCCAGGATTAATGGCTATTTTTCTATCGTTTTTAGAAATCAGAATAATCACTCCGTTGTCGTCTTTGGCGGTTCCGCCAATTCCCCAGCTATGTCCCCATTTGGTAGCCAATAGACTAACATCTTCCCCTTTTAAACTTTCTATAGTAATTACAACAATTTGTGTGGTTGTTGTATCAGCATAATGAATGAGTTTTTCTTCAAGTAGTGTTTTTTCGTTGGAACTAAAAAGATTGGCATAGTCATAAACAGAAGTTTGCAGTTTCGGAACTTCAGGAATGGTAAACTGAGCAAAAAGAAAACTACTGTTAAGTAATAAAGTCAATCCTAAAATAAGATTCCGGATTTTGTTTGTTAACTGTTTTCTGAATACTGCCTTCTGAATATTGCTTTCTGCTGTTTGTCTTTTCATTATCCTTTTGAGATTTCGTTAGATAATTCATTGGTGTCGCCTTCCTGCCAAGGAAAATATTTTTTAAGCTGTTCCCCTGCTCTCAAAATACCATCAACAAGTCCCTGTTTGAAATTGTTTTGTTTGAATTGAGCAATCATAGCGTCACGGGTACAGTTCCAAAAATCGTTTTCAACTACATCATTGATGCCTTGGTCTCCACAAATCACAAAGGTTTTGTCTTCCACTGCAAGGTAGATTAAAACGCCGTTTTTAAGTTGGGTTTCATCCATTTTTAATTCATGAAAAACTTCCTTTGCCCGGTCAAAAGCATCCAAAGAACTTGTTCTTTCGATATGAACCCGAATCTCACCGGAAGTGTTTTTCTCAGCCTGACAAATGGCGTTAACAATTTCCTGTTCTTCTTCCTGAGTTAAAAAATCTTCTACTTTAGACATGTGATTGATTTTTGAATTCTATAATTAAAAAAGCCCCTCTTTTGGAGGGGGTGTGGAGGATTAGAATTTTACTTCCGGAGCTTTGTCAGCACCTTCAGCAGCATTGAAATATGCTTTTTCTTTAAAACCAAACATTCCCGCAAATAATGTGTTAGGGAAGGTTTTGATGTGGGTGTTGTATGGTTTAACTGCTTCGTTAAAACGAGTACGAGCTGTTAAAATCTGATTTTCAGTACTGGCCAATTCGTCTTGTAATTTTAAGAAGTTTTGGTTGGCTTTCAAATCAGGATATTGTTCTACAGTAACCAATAAACGAGATAATGAACTGCTTACACCACTTTGAGCTTTGTTAAAAGCTTCTAATTGTTCAGGTGTAATATTAGTTGGATCTACTGTTGTTTGGGTAGCTTTTGCACGAGCTTCGATTACTGCGGTCAAAGTACTTTTTTCAAAATCAGCTGCTCCTTTTACAGTGTTAACTAAATTACCAATTAAGTCATTTCGTCTTTGATAAGACGTTTGTACATTTCCCCAAGACTCTTCAATGTCCTGATTTAAGGTTACAGCAGTGTTGTTAATTCCTTTAACCCAGCCGTAAATTCCAAAAACAATTACAGCACCAATAATCCAAGGTAAAAATTTCTTAAAATCCATGTTTGTTAAATTTAAAGTTTAAAATTAATATTGTTTAAAGTTCTTTTTTAATATTTGTTAATTGCAGTTTGATGGCTTCCAGTTTGCTAATGATTTCAAATTTATCCAGCGTTTTCTTCTGGCCTTCTTTTAAATGGGTTTTAGCTCCTTCAAGAGTAAAACCTCTTTCTTTTACCAAATGGTAAATTAACTGCAGGTTTTTAATGTCTTCAGGAGTAAACATGCGGTTTCCTTTGGCATTCTTTTTTGGTTTAAGAATGTCAAATTCACTATCCCAAAAACGAATCAGCGAAGCATTGACATCAAATGCTTTGGCTACTTCGCCAATGCTGTAATATCTTTTATTTGGTGGTAATTCTATTTGCATTTTTTTATTTTTTTAAATCTAAATTCTGAATTCAAAAATCTTAAATCGTTAATCCAATGATTGATTTTCCTGGTTAGCCAATTTAGAAATAGCAACGTATTCCACTGCCGAGATATTGCCATAATAAAAATTAAGAGGATTGACCACTCGTCCATCTTTATGAACTTCATAATGTAGATGAGGTCCTTCAGATCTTCCTGTGCTGCCTACATAACCAATGATATCTCCACGTTTAATGCGTTGTCCTGGTTTGCAATTGTATTTGCTTAAATGCGCATACAAAGTTTCGTAACCATAACCATGTCTGATTACAATATGATTTCCAAAACCGGAAGCTCTGTTGTCAGCCTGTTTTACTACACCATCTCCTGTTGCAAAAATAGGGGTTCCAATTTTAGCTGTAAAATCCATTCCTTCGTGCATTTTTCTAACCTTGGTAAAAGGGTCGGTGCGATAACCAAAACCGGAAGCCATTCGTTTTAAATTTTCATTTCTGACAGGCTGAATAGCGGGAATAGCAGCTAATAATTTGTTTTTTTCTTTGGCTAATTTTAAAATATAATCTAATGATTTGGATTGAATAGCGAGTTCTTTTGTTAATACATCCACTCTTTTAGTAGTTTGCAAAACTAGTTGGGTGTTGTCATAACCTTCGAGAGCTTTATAGCGATTCACATCCGCAAAGCCTGCTTTCCTTTCTTCTTCAGGAATGGGAGCTGTGTTAAAATAAGTACGGTATAAATTGTTGTCGCGTTCTTCAATGGCTTCAATAGCATTGTCAATCTGATCCATTTTTTTATTTAAAACGGCATAATTCAGTTTTAAATTCTCAATTTCACGAAGTAACAAACGGTCTTTTGGAGTGTCGAAATAAGGAGTATTTAAAAGAACCACAAAACTGATAAAACCAAATAAGCCAGAAGCCAATAAAAACAGGGCTACAAAGCCAAATTTTTTTCTTTTTTTGACTTTAATTTTTCGATATGCCAGATTTTCAGAATCGTAATAATATTTTACTTTCGCCATATTTTAAAATACCCTATTTTTGCAGCTTCAAAAAAAGTGCATTGCAACAAATTTAATAAATGTTTTATTTGTAAGCCTGCTTTTTTTAGATAATAAAAATATAAAGTTGACGGAAAGATTCAAGAATTCAAACATATGAAGAGTGTTGTTTTGTTGAGTTTAACCAAAAATAAATTTAAAAACTTTGTGCCTTAGCGCCTTAGTGGCAAAAAAATATAAAAATGAAATCACAAGACATTCGCAAAGCGTATTTACAATTTTTTGAAAGCAAAGGACATTTAATTGTTCCTTCGGCGCCAATTGTTTTAAAAGATGATCCAACCCTGATGTTTAATAACTCGGGAATGGCTCAGTTTAAAGAGTATTTCTTAGGAAACGCCACGCCTAAAAGTAATCGTATTGCCGATACGCAAAAATGTCTTCGTGTTTCAGGAAAACATAATGACCTGGAGGATGTAGGTTTTGATACCTATCACCACACCATGTTTGAAATGCTTGGAAACTGGTCTTTTGGAGATTATTTCAAAAAAGAGGCTATTCCATGGGCTTGGGAATTTTTAACTGAAGTTTTAAAATTAGACAAAGACCGTTTGTACGTTTCTGTTTTTGAAGGAAACGAAGCTGAGAATGTGCCTTTTGATCAGGATGCTTTTGATATTTGGAAACAATTCGTTTCGGAAGACCGAATTATCCTTGGAAACAAAAAAGATAATTTCTGGGAAATGGGAGATCAGGGACCATGCGGACCTTGTTCAGAAATTCACATTGATTTACGTCCGGATGAGGAAAGAGCTGCTATTTCAGGTTTTAGCTTAGTAAATGCCGATCATCCGCAAGTAGTGGAAATCTGGAACAACGTATTTATGGAATTCAACCGTAAAGCCGATGGTTCATTGGAAAAATTACCAGCACAACACGTAGATACCGGACTGGGATTTGAGCGTTTGTGTATGGCGATGCAAGGGGTGACTTCGAACTATGATACAGATGTATTTACGCCACTAATTGAAAAAGTAGAGCAAATTACAGGATTAAAATACACTTCAAACGAAGTTAAAAATATTAGCGAAGAGCAAAACAAAATCAACATTGCTATTCGTGTTATAGTAGATCACGTTCGTGCTGTAGCCTTTGCTATTGCCGATGGTCAGTTACCATCTAACAACGGAGCGGGTTATGTAATCCGTCGTATTTTACGTCGTGCTATTCGTTACGGATTTACTTTCTTGAATACCAAGGAGCCTTTCATTAACCAATTAGTTGCTGTTTTAGCGGATCAAATGGGAGAGTTTTTCCCGGAAATTAAAAAACAACAAACTTTGGTTACGAATGTCATTCGCGAAGAAGAAGCTTCTTTCCTGAGAACCTTAGACCAAGGATTGCAATTGTTAGAAAATGTAGTGGCTGAAACAAAAGGAACAGAAGTTTCCGGAGTGAAAGCATTCGAATTATACGATACTTTTGGTTTTCCAAAAGATTTGACAGCTTTGATTTTGAAAGAAAAAGGCATGTCTTTCAATGAAGCGGAATTTGATGCTTCTATGCAGGAGCAAAAAAATCGTTCCCGTGCTGCTTCTGAAGTTTCTACTGATGACTGGAATGTGTTGGTGGACGGAAACGTAGAATCTTTTGTTGGTTATGACCAAGTGGAAAATGAGGTGAAAATTACCCGTATTCGTAAGGTAGATTCAAAAAAAGACGGGGTTATGTACCAGATTGTTTTAGATGCTACACCGTTTTACCCAGAAGGAGGAGGACAAGTAGGAGATAAAGGAGTTTTAGTTTCAGCAAATGAAACAATCGAAATCATCGATACGAAGAAAGAAAACAATTTGATTTTACATTTTGCTAAAAAATTGCCTGAGAATTTAACAGCTTCATTCGTTGCAAAAGTAAATACAGACTTAAGAACGAATACTTCTAAAAATCACTCGGCTACGCACTTGATGCATCAGGCTTTGAGAAGCATTTTAGGTACACATGTGGAGCAAAAAGGATCGTTGGTAAATCCAAAAAATTTACGTTTCGACTTTTCGCATTTTTCTAAAGTAACCGATGAGGAGTTGCAACAGGTAGAAGATTTTGTAAACGCCAGAATTCAGGAGCAATTGCCATTAATTGAAAGAAGAAGTATTCCTATCCAACAAGCTTTAGACGAAGGTGCAATGGCTTTATTTGGTGAAAAATACGGGGATAATGTTCGTGCTATCAAATTTGGAGAAAGTATGGAGTTATGTGGAGGAATTCACGTAAGCAATACAGCTGATATCTGGTCGTTCAAAATTGTTTCTGAGGGAGCTGTTGCTGCCGGAATCCGTCGTATTGAAGCGATTACCGGAGAAGGAGTAAGACAGTTTTTTGCTTCACAGGAAGAATTGTTGAGCGAAATCAAATCGGCATTGAAAAATCCACAGGATACGGTTAAAGCGGTAGTTTCATTACAGGATGAAAATGCGAAGTTGAAAAAACAGGTAGAAGCTTTGTTGAAAGAGAAAGCGAAAAATATGAAAGCCGAATTGGCTCAGGAATTACAAGAAGTAAACGGAGTTCAGTTTTTAGCAAAACAAGTGGATTTGAACCCAGAGGGGGCTAAAGATTTAGCTTATGAGTTGGGCAATTTAGGAAATAATTTGTTTTTAGTTTTGGCTACTGCCGAAGAAGGAAAACCAATGTTAAGTTGCTATATTTCGAAAGAATTAGTAGCAGAGAAAAACTTAAATGCCGGACAAGTTGTTCGTGAGTTAGGTAAGTTTATTCAAGGTGGCGGTGGAGGACAGCCGTTCTTTGCTACGGCCGGAGGAAAAAATGCTGCCGGGATTCCTGAAGCGCTAGCTAAAGCTATTGATTTTGTAAAATAGTTTACTGTTATAAAAAATAAAAAACCCTTTTAGTTTGTTTTCAAATTAAAAGGGTTTTTTGATTTAAGTCATGATAAATCTTGTGGGGCAAAAAAGTAAACAATTTTTTTAGTCTGCTAAAAGAATTTATGAACTTAAAAAGGCTGAGTTTATTTCTCAGTATGTCTTACTTCAATTCCGTTTTCTTCCAGAATGTCCAGTAAATAATTATTTTCCTGAGGATCGTATTGTTCAATACCGCTTTGATACCACTTCAGTAAAACTCCAATCTGGAAATGAGTATAACCATCGGTGTCTACATTAATTCCTAATAAGCCAGCCAGTAGAAATTCATCCAGAATTTTATCGGTTATAATTTTTTTTGGAATACCATCCAGTATGTTTCCGTTTAGACTCTCGTAGTCAAGTCTACCAGATTTAAAACCTTCATTAAAAGCCGAATTCGAAGCCTTTGTATTGGCTTGATAATAAGGGTTTTGGCCTTTGGAATAACCATCTAAAAAGTCATGTCTGTAAACAGGGTTGAATATGTTTTTCATAATAAGTATTGCTGGTATACTTGTCAAATGTAGAAGCAATTTGTAAGTAAACAACTTAAAATCGTTGAAAGGAAAAAAAACTCTTTAAAAAGCGATACAGGTGTTTTTAATCGGTAAAAAAGATAAGTTTAAGGACTGTGATAATTCTGTTTTTTTTAATGTTTTAGCTTGTTTTGGCTGTTTTTTTGAGATGACTAAATAGTTTTTGGAAGTTTTTTTGAAGAATAATCAAAGTTTTTTCTGAGTTAGATTTGTAATTATAAGAAGTGTGTTCCGTTAGCTTATGAACCATTATATTTTATTATGTCTTAACCGATGAGGATTTAAAAATTGGTTATCAAGATAGGGAAGAAGAAATTTGTAAAATAAAAGCCTGTGAAGCGGTGGCTATTGAATCAGAACAACCATATCTAGCTCAAAATATAGCTAGTTAGGTTGCCGTTTTTTTGTTTCTTACATTAAATAAACGTTTTCATAAAGAGATGAAATGGGAATAATAGCTTCATGTAAAAGGAGTCTTAATCGGGACTCTCTTTTAGTTTATAAAGGTCTTTAAACGATTTTTTTAGTAGTTAAACCTATATAGTTGCCTTAGCTCTATAATATATATAGTTTTGAAATCCCTAAATAGCCGATTTAATTAACCTATGTGTAATGAAAAACATAACTAAAATATTTTTTTTAATTTTTACCATTACTCTCGTTTTGTCTTCATGTGCAAATGATGTAGATGATAAGGGTAAGGTCTTTGTTAAAATAATAGAATCTACTGAAAATAATATTTCTGAAACTTCAGTTTTTAAATATAATGGAAATCATATTGTCAGTGCCGAAAATTCAAAACAGAAAATAGATTATACTTATAAAGAGGGTTTTATTACAAAAATCTTAATTTTTGATAAGGAAAATGAAACCACTGTTGTCTTGGAATACAAGTATTCTAAGGGAAAATTGGTTCAGCTTACTTCTTCAGAAGATTATAAAATTTACTATACTCATAATACAGATGGTACTGTGTCTTTTGAAAAATTCAAAAGGATTTCGGAAGGTGAAGACGAGAGAGTCTACCATGGTGTTTTGTATTTTAAGAAAAAGAATTTGATTAAAAAGGAAATCAGTTTTGATATCGTTGATGAAGATCAGGTGATTACTTCAAAAATTGAATTTAGTTATGATACCTACAATAATCCTTATAATAGTATTTTAGGCTATGAAAAGTTGTTAGATAAGGGGGCAGCGGTATCTAAAAATAATGTGATGATGACAGTGGCAGAAACTACTGTTGTTGATGGAGACCAAACCATTTCTTCGGCTAAAATGTATACAACTTCGTATAAATATGATTCGGACAATTATCCTATTGAACAAGTTTCGGAAGCGAGTTTGAATAATCCTAATTATTCTAAAATCCAATATTTGTATTAATATTATAATACTTATTTTTGGAAAAAAACTGCAATGCAATTTCGTACAGCAATACCTATTCCAGAAAGTCAATTTCCTATTGATTATTATTCCAGAATTTTAAGTTTGGGCTCTTGTTTTGCAGTCAATATTGCATCTAAATTGGATTACTATAAATTCCAAAATTACTGTAATCCTTTTGGCATTATTTTTAATCCGGTTTCTATCGAAAAATTGATTGATAGAGTAGTTAACAAGCAGTTTTTTACCGAAAAAGATATCTTTTTTCACAATGATTTGTGGCATTGTTTTGAAATACATTCGGAATTATCCCATCCCGATAAAGTTGTTTTTCTAGAAGAACTGAATCGAATAATATGGGATACTCATCAACAGTTAATTAAGGTTAGTCATTGCTTGATTACCTATGGAACTTCCTGGGTATATCGCAATTTAGAAAGTCAGCAAATTGTTGCCAATTGTCATAAAGTTCCGCAAAAGAAGTTTTCAAAAGAATTGCTTTCAGTAGACACTATTCAGCATTCGATTCAAAATACTATTGAGAAAATTCAAACCATAAATCCTGATGTGAAATTTGTTTTTACGGTTTCGCCAGTGCGTCATATTAAAGATGGTTTTGTTCAAAATCAACAGAGTAAGGCGCATTTAATTACTGCAATTCATCCGTTTTTAGGAGATGAAATAAGTTATTTTCCTAGTTATGAAATCATGATGGATGAATTAAGGGATTATCGTTTTTATGCTGAAGATATGTTGCATCCTGGCCAAGTGGCTATTGATTATATTTGGCAACGATTTAAAGAAACGGCTGTTTCAACATCGGCTTTGACTATTTTGGAGGAAATAGGAAATATTCAGAGTGGTTTGAATCATCGTCCTTTTAATCCTGAATCTAAAAGTCATCAAAAATTTGTATCCAAATTACAAAATCGAATTGCTAAAATTTGTACACAATATCCATTTTTAAAATTTTAGTTTTTTGGATGATAATCTGATTTTGGATCAAAAAACAATTTCTAAAATACTAAGATTTAAAAAAATCACGCCCTCCAGTTCTAAAGTATTCGATTTTGTAAAAGAACATTTCAGCCATGTTTTTAGCACGAAGTTTAGCTTCCTCGGCCAATGATCCCGCATAAAGGCTATCAATTGTTTCAGTGAAAATGTCCATCCAACGATTAAAATGAGCTTTTTCTACAGGCAGATGTTTATGTGGAGGAAAGGGACTTCCTGAATAGGTGTGTTCTTCCAGTAAAATAGTTTGCCAAAAGCGGTACATTCGTTCTAAATGCGCGGTCCAATTGTTGCCAATTTTCTCATTGAATATAGGGCCAATGAGTTCATCTTTTTGCACTTTAGCATAGAAAGTGTTAACCAATAATTTGATGTCTTCAAGATTTTGAATGTCGGTTAAATTAGGCATAATTTACTGGAAAATGAGATTATGAATTTTGTTGTTTTTTTAGCCAACTAACTGGTTAAATAAATCCTGTTTTTCATTTAAGTATTTGTATTCAAAATGTTTGTTGTCCATTTTTGTTTTAATGGCAATAATATCATTTTTGTTTTTAAGTTCAAGACCAACAACGGCAGGACCTACTTCGCGGTTGTTTTTCTTTGTGAATTGGAAATATACAATATCGTCATCAGGACCTAAAATATCATTTACAAATTCTTTTAGTGCTCCGGGACGTTGAGGGAACTGAATCATAAAATAATGCATTAATCCTTCGTACAGTAAAGAACGTTCTTTGATTTCGGCGGTACGCTCAATGTCGTTGTTGCTTCCGCTAACAATACAAACTACTGTTTTTCCTTTGATTTCTTCTTTGTAAAAATCCAATGCAGCAATTGATAAGGCTCCAGCTGGTTCAACAACCATAGCTTCTTCATTGTATAGGCGCAAGATGGAAGTACAAACTTTGCCTTCAGGAACCAGGACAATGTCACTTAGGTTTTTTTGACAAATTTTAAAGGTTAATTTTCCAACTTGTTTTACAGCAGCTCCGTCAACAAATTTATTGATATTGTCTAAAATAGTTACTTTACCATTTTCTAATGAAACTTTCATCGAAGGTGCTCCTTCTGGTTCTACACCAATGATTTTAGTATTTGGACTTAGATGTTTAAAAACTTCTGAAAGTCCTGCAGACAAACCACCACCACCAAGAGGTACAAAAACATAATCGATAGGTTTAGAATAACTTTCTAAGATTTCTAAGCCTACAGTTCCTTGACCGGCAATTACTTTTTCATCGTCAAAAGGGTGAATAAAGGCCATTTTATTAGTTGTAGCATCAACCATCGCTGCAGCATAAGCATCGTCAAAAGTATCTCCCGTGAGTACAATTTCAACATAAGAACCTCCAAAAAGATTTACCTGTTTTACTTTTTGCTTAGGAGTGGTTTTAGGCATGTAAATTTTGCCTTTTATTTGTAGTAATTTGCATGAATACGCCACTCCCTGAGCATGGTTTCCGGCACTGGCACAAATAACTCCCTGAGCTTTTTCTTCAGGACTAAGCGTACTGATTTTGTTGTAAGCTCCTCGTATTTTATAGGAACGAACCGTTTGTAAATCTTCTCTTTTTAATAAAATAGTAGCGCCAAATTCATTAGAAAGATTCAGATTTTCAGATAGTGGAGTTGTCATAACAACACCTTCTAATTGCTTTTTTGCTTCTTGTATTTGATGGAATAAATTCATGTTTTTAGCTATAAAAAAAACCTCCATTTTACTGGAGGCTTTATAAATTGTATTTTGATTACTGATTTACATAAGTCTCCGCCATTATTATTGAATAATAATGTTCATTGCGATACGTATGTTAATAGTGTTTTGCATTCTTTTTAAATTGTTGTGCAAATATAAGTCAATTTTTGTGTTTAGAATTAAAACACTTATTTTTTTGTTTCATTTGGCGGGAATTGTGCCAGGATTTTTGAAACAAATTCATTGATTTGTTTTTCTTTTTCTCTTTTGTTTTCAGTTAGGGTACCTATTCCTTGTCCTTCCCAAATAAGCTCTTTTTTCTTAGCATCGATTAGATCTATATAAAGCGTGCCTTGCGTAGATGAACTAACATAGCTGTTTCCTCCCCAGAAATAAGGATTCCATCCCCATCCCCATCCGTATCCCCAACCCATATTGAATTGGTTTACATCAAGTTGTTCTCGTTCTTTGGTGAAGATATTAACGAGTAAGTCTGGGGTTTCACTTTTGGTCATCCCTTTTTGACTTAAGGCATTATCGATAGCGTGAAGAATTCTTTTTTTGTCTAATTCAGATACTTGAACTCGGTCAATACCATTTTTATGAAAAGCATAGGTTTTGTATTGGCTAAAATCAACATGACTGTCGTAATCAGAGTCTACTCTTATTGAGCTACAGGCACTTAACAAAAAGAGAAATAAAATCGGTATTATTTTGATTGTTTTCATAATGCAGTTATTTGATTACTAATGTATAATTAAATTCAGGTCTTTATTAGAACGATAAAAAGAGAAAAAGTTTTTAGGCTAGTACTGTTTTTTGTTCGTTCCTGTTTTTTTATCGTATCCATATGGGCAATTTCGGCAACCACTTTTACAACAATAACCTCTTTTTAAATGATATTTTTCTGTAAAGCATTTGTATCCTTCAGCGGTGTAATAGAAATCTTCTCCTTCTATTAATTTATTTTCATTACTTTGTTCTATCATTTATGGTTTTTAAAAGTGTTCATTTGTACAAATTTATAATTTAATGCTCAATGATTTTTGTCGTTAACAAGTATTTAATACCAAAAGGTTTTCGCGGTTTAACGCTGTATCCATTTGTGTTTTTAAAATACCAGGATGATAAAACGAATACTGTTTTAGTTAATCATGAGCGTATACATTTAAGACAACAAATAGAATTACTGATTCTTCCTTTTTTTATTTGGTATTTATTAGAATACTTAATTCGTTTATTACAATACAGCAACAAAAATCATGCCTATCGTGGCATTTCTTTTGAAAGAGAAGCTTATGCTAATGAGTCTGATTTAGAATATCTTAAAAAGAGAAAGCTTTTTAGTTTTTTAAGTTATTTAGGAAACTTGAAAAGTTAGTATTTAAAAGCAAAGATTAAGGAGTTTTTCGCAAAGTTCTAAAGTGTGGTAATTTTTAATCTTCAAGAAGTTTTACCTTTGCAAAAAATAATTGTTTTGAATCAAGAACTGAAAATACAATTTCCTAATGCTATTGCTGTAACTATCAAAAGGGAAGATTTGATTCATCCTGTGGTTTCCGGAAATAAATTTAGAAAATTAAAATACAATTTGCTTCAGGCAAAAGCCGAAAATAAAAAGACGCTGCTTACTTTTGGAGGGGCGTTTTCTAATCATATAGCAGCTGTTTCTTATGCCGCTCAAAATCAGGGTTTTCGATCTATAGGTGTAATAAGAGGAGATGAATTAAGAGAGAAGATTGAAAGCAATCCTACGCTTCAATTTGCTCAGGAATGTGGGATGCAATTGGAATTTGTATCCAGAGAAGATTACCGATTGAAGCAAGAACCTTCTTTTGTAGATAAATTACAACAGCAGTTTGGTGATTTTTATTTGGTTCCCGAAGGAGGTACTAATGAACTGGCGATAAAGGGTTGTCAGGAGATTTTAACGCAGGAAGATAGTGTGTTTAATTATATTTGTTGTGCGGTTGGAACAGGTGGAACCATTTCTGGTATTATCAATAGTGCGTTGCCACATCAAAAAGTTTTAGGATTTCCGGCACTCAAAGGTGATTTTTTACAAGATGAAATCCGTATTTTTGTGCAGAATGAAAATTGGGAGGTAATCAACGACTATCATTTTGGTGGATATGGAAAGGTCAATGAAGTATTAATTGATTTTATCAATCAGTTTTATGCCGATACCAAAATTCCGTTAGATCCTGTATATACGGGGAAAATGGTTTTTGGAGTTATTGATTTGATTCAAAAGAATTATTTTCCGGCTCATTCCAATATTTTACTTATTCATACCGGAGGACTTCAGGGAATTTATGGTATGAATGTTAAATTGAAAAACAAACAATTACCAATAATAACTATCGATGTTTAAAAAAAGCCTACTACTATTGATTGTTTATACCCTAATTAGTTGTCATGCTACAAAATCCCCAATTGTAACAACTAAAAAAGGAGCTAGTAAAAACACTTCATATTCTTCTAAAACTAAAAAAACGACTAAAGGTCGGAACGAAGTGATTGAGTCAACCTCCAGAACTGTTGTGGGAAATGATATTGTGAGTAATTATGTCTTGCAATATAAAGATATTGCGATGAGTAACATGAAGACCTACGGTATTCCTGCCAGTATTATTTTGGCACAGGGAATTTTAGAATCCGGTGCAGGAAGAGGTGATTTGGCTGTAACGGCGAATAATCATTTTGGTATCAAATGTCATTCGGATTGGACAGGAGATTCCGTAAGGCATGACGATGATGCCAGTCAGGAATGTTTTAGAAAATACGATAAAGTTGCCGAATCTTTTAGGGATCATGCTTTGTTTTTGACAGGAAAAGGACGATATTCGAGTTTGTTTGAATTGGATAAAGATGATTATCAATCCTGGGCAAAAGGTTTGAGAAAAGCAGGTTATGCTACCGATCCCAGATATCCTGAAAAATTGATTTCTTATATTGAAAGATATAATTTGGCACAATATGATGCTCAGGTATTAGGAATTAAGTACAGACCAATTGAAAATCAAAATGCCAGATCGATTACAATAAGTTCCAGAAATGAAGAATATTATGAGGTTCAAAAAGGAGACACTTTGTATTCGATTTCAAAGAAATACAATATATTAGTAGAAGATTTGAAGCAAAAAAATAAGTTGTCTGACAATACACTTTATATTGGTCAGAAATTGAAAGTGAATTAATGTTAAACAGAAAATAATAGAAATTAGAATTTTAAATCTAAAATCTAAATTGTCATCCTGAGCTTGTCGAAGGGCTAATGTCTAAAATCTAAAATTAATAATGTTATACCAAAGAAGTAGTCAGCTATTTGCTGAAGCAGAGAAAGTAATTCCAGGAGGTGTAAATTCGCCTGTGAGAGCATTCAAATCAGTAGGAGGTACTCCTATTTTTGTTAAACAAGCTAAAGGAGCTTATTTGTATGATGAAGATGGAAACCGATTAATTGATTATATTAATTCATGGGGACCAATGATTTTAGGACATGCATATGAGCCAGTGGTTCAAGCGGTGACGGAGAAAGCTAAGTTAGGAACTTCTTTCGGGATGCCTACGGAATTAGAAACTCAAATAGCTGCTTTAGCAGTATCGATGGTGCCTAATATTGATAAAATACGTTTTGTAAATTCAGGGACTGAAGCATGTATGAGTGCGGTTAGATTGGCTCGCGGATTTGCTAAAAGAGATAAAATTATTAAATTCTCAGGTTGTTACCACGGGCATTCCGATTCTTTCCTGATTCAGGCAGGAAGTGGAGCTATGACATTTGGAACCCCTAATAGTCCTGGTGTTACAGCTGGAACAGCAAAAGATACTTTATTGGCTAAATACAATGATTTAGAGAATATAAAAAGCTTAATCGAAGCGAATCCAAATGAAATTGCGGCTGTTATTGTAGAGCCAGTTGCTGGAAATATGGGTTGTGTTCCTCCGGTAGAAGGATTTTTAGAAGGCTTACGCCAATTATGTACTGCAAACGGAATCTTATTGATTTTTGATGAGGTAATGACTGGTTTTCGTTTAGCTAAAGGTGGAGCTCAGGAATTATTGAAAATTGATGCTGATATTGTTTGTTTTGGAAAAGTAATCGGAGGTGGATTACCAGTAGGAGCTTTTGCTGCCCGTGAAGAAATCATGAACTATTTGGCTCCACTTGGGCCTGTTTATCAAGCTGGTACTTTGTCAGGGAATCCATTGGCAATGGCTGCCGGGTTTGCTATGTTAGAATCTTTAAATAATGATGAAGCTATTTTTCAAAGATTAGAAGAAAAAACAGCATATTTAGAAGCTGGAATTCATAGAGTTTTAAAAGCAAATAATATTGTTTATACTATTAATAGAGTGGGTTCAATGATTTCGGTTCATTTTGATGAAAGTCCGATTGTTGATTTTCAAACAGCTGCTAAGGGAGATAATGCTACTTTTAAGAAATTCTTCCATGGTTTGTTACAGGAAGGGGTTTATATTGCGCCTTCAGCTTATGAAACTTGGTTTATAACAGATGCATTGACTTACGATGATTTAGATTTCACGATTAATGCAATTGACAAGGTTTCTAAAACTTTGTAGTATTTAAAAATTTAAAATCATAAAAAAAGCTTCGAGAATTTCTCGAAGCTTTTTTTAGTTTTAGTTGTCCATGTCAGCACCACCTCTTGGTCCGTCACCCATCATTCCGCCACCTTGTCTTTCACCCATTCTTTGTTGCATTCTTTCTCTCATTTTGTCCTGATTGCTTTTCCATTTAGTGAACTGTTCAGCAGTCAAAATTTCTTTCATTTTAGCTTCAGTAGCCTTCATTTGCTGTCCCATCATTTCTCTGCCTTGGCCTTTTTTGTCTTTCATTTCAGCCATCATAGCTTCTCTTTTTTTAGCTTCATCAGCATAAAATTGTTTTAGCTTTTCTTGTTGAGCAGCATCTAAGTTCAATTCCTTAGTCATTCTTTCTACTCTTTTTTCATTACGTTGTTCCGGAGTCATTTTTTCCATGTCTCCTCTTTGTGGTCTTTCTTTTCTGTCTTGAGCAAAAGTTGATACTCCAACCACTAATAATGCGGCAATAATTAATTTTTTCATGTTTTTTATTTTTTGATTATGTTAAATGTTTAATCTAAGATATTGATTTTTGAATAAGGTTTAATCGTTAACAAAAAAATAATAATTTAAAGACAGTTTTGTTATTAAATTCTTAGTTAATGCTTTATCTGTGTAGAATGCCTTAAAAATCTAATATGGCTGGTTTTGTTTGTAATTTGTTGTTTTTTTGTTGTGAAAGTGTTATTTATTCTGTTCTTTTTTAACGGTATATTCAGTTTTTCTAATAATTGGGATACCATTATTAGTGATTCCTTCTATAACAACTTTTATATTGGTACTTGCATCGGTATTGTAATAGATAATTTGGGAATTACCTTTTTCGTTAGTTTGTAAATAGGGATTCCAATAAAGCGTATTTCTAATGTCTGGCTGTCCATCCATTTGAGATTTATTACTACTATAATCAGGAGAATAAAAATATCTGGTATTTTGGTAACCTGTAATTTCTTTACAGATAGAATGAAAATCTTTACTATTGTTTGAAATTCCACCGCCACGTTTAGTGTAAATTACTATAGCTCCGTTGCTTCCTTTTGGTCCAAAAATGATTGCGCTTGGTCCTTTGAAAACTTCAATTTTTCCAATATCATCTGTAGAAATACTACTTAATAACTCCATTTCGGTTTCAATTCCATCAACTGAAATAAAAGGAGGGCCACTGTATCGGCTAAATTGAACGGAATTTCCGGTTACGGTTACATTTGGAATGGCATATTGTAAATATTGAAATATATTAGAAAAGTGTGGACTGTTTTCTTCAGGAATGTATTTGAAATCGGCAAATCCATAAAGACTAGGTTCAGTATCTTTATCCTTTTTTTTGACTTTGATTACCACATCCTGTAACTGATTTTCTTCAGGGATTTTGAAAATAATATTTTTATTATGAATATTATCTCTAAATAGGTTTATGTTATTTTTTTGGAATTCATTGTTGGTGAAATTCTTGAAATTAGTTATTGGAGGTTGGTTATAGATAGAGTCTAATACAAACATCCCACTGTTTTTTCCTTTTTCGTTTTGAGAATTTAAAAGGAGCTTTACTTTTCCATAAAATTCAAGATTTTTAAATTCAAATTTTCCATTTTGATCAGTAGTATCATCAAGGATGATTGAATTTGAATTGTCTAAAATTACCATTTTTACAGAATTATTTACTTTTGGAGCTTCACTAAGAAGTTTCTTGATTTTTCCGGAAATAGTAATCTCTTTTTCTAATTTATAAGCTGGAGGGGAAGCTATTGATGGAATTTTTTTCCATAAAAAATCCCGCCATCCCTGAGTGAGAAGCAGTAGGTCTAAATGAAAAAGACGTTCGAGATTTGAAGAATCAAAGTAATAACCAGGATTGTTGATTTGCCCTCTTATATCAGATTCCATTAAAAAATAGGAACAGATATTAGAGTCATTGTTATTGTTTTGAATATTACCTTCATCTGTCACAGCAATGGAATAACTCGCAATTAATGGATTACCCTGTTTATCTTTGGCAGAAAAATTTAAAGTAACTTTTTCTTTAGGGGTGTACTGAATTTTGTCGGTTGTTAGGGAAATATCAGTATTGTTGTTTTTTTGGATATATATTAACCTTTCCGTTTGAGGAATCAGATTATCATCATAAAATGTAATTTTTGTAATGCCTTCAGGGAGTTGTTCTTCTGGTAAAATAAATGAAAAACTAGTTTGTTCTAAAATTTGAGAACTTTCATAATAGTTGATGCCCCTTGAGGAGCAAATCATTGTCAAATTGGTATTAGGATGTTCCTTAAGTGTTTCATCATTTGTTTTTATAGACATTATATTTTTGTTTTTTATCTTCTCAAGATTTAAAACATAGCCTGTTTTGATTGCTTTAGGTAGGCTAATAGTTAGTTTTTGATTGTCAGATGTAATAATCTCAGCTTTATATTCCTGATTTTTTTGAGGGGTTATTCTAAATTTTCCCATGCCATCATGCAGGCTTTTCATGACTGCAATTTGGTTTTGATTTTGGTCAATAATAGTTCCTTCAATTGTTATTGGGTTGCCATAATTATCTGTTGCTTTGAAGGCTATATAACTATTTACGTCTTCGATTAGTGAACCTCCTTCCGGAAAAAAATCAACATGGATTAGGGTTTGATTTTCTTCTGTTTGTATAGTCTTTTTTTTATCTGTAGCCGAAGAAGTATTCTCTGCAATCTTTTGTAAAGAGTTATCATTGGGAGCTACGATTTGAATTTCTTTTTTAAATACATAATCATCATCAAAATTACGTGACCAATTAGTATAAGCTCTTAATTGATAAGTCCCTGGTTTGAAACCGATAGAATCTGATAGCATAAAATCCCCATGACCTAAGCCAATATTGAGTTGGGTGATATTTCGAGCAATAATTTTTGATTCGGGGGATACTAGTTCGACATAGAGTATTTTACTGTTGTCAAATAATACGTTGTTGTAAGCATAAACAACATAAGCTTTATACCATAATGATTCATTCATTGTATAATAATCTCTGTCGGTATGCAGATATATTTTTTCAATGTCCGGAAGTGAATTTTTTTTAAATGAATTTGAAGTGCTATCTTTTTGAGCAGTGATGGTTAATGGGCTTACTAGTGACAAAAGAAAAAATAAAAGAATATAATTTCTCATACTTATATGGTTTAGTTTTTTGGATGAGTTTTATCGAAATTAAATTTTTTAATTTAATAAATATCGAATTTGGCTAATAATTTTGTAGCGTTAGATTTACTTTTTGTGTTTTGGTTTAATCATGTTGTTTTTTTTGTTTCATTGGATTTAATTCATGAATTGTTAAAGATTAGTTGAATATACAAAGTTTTACAATTAGATTATTTTTTAAATTAACAACTGTTTTTATAAGTAAGTAATACGTAGTCTTATTTTGTTAATGTGTTCTTTTTAAGAATATAACATATTTTGTGTTTTTTGTGTTTCATTTGATACTTAAGTAATTTTACTTAGTTTTTGTGATTTTAAATTCTATTTTTGTTAAATGAAGTGTTTTTAGAAATACTTAAAACACTTTTAGAAGTTAAGTCATTTTAATGAAATCAAAATGAAAAATAGAAAATACAATTTAAAAGCATTCCTGATTGCAAGCTTATTATCGGCATTGATGATTGTGTTGGTTTTTTATGGTTCCAGGGAATTGCAAAATTTTGATGCAGCTTTGGTAACTTATTTATTCGGAACTGTTTTTGCTTTTTTTGGAATTGTCTATCGCTATTCGGTTTGGTTACAAAGACCCCCTACATGGATGTATTTTAAAAGAGGAGTTTGTTTCCTCTTTACGGGAAAAGTGTTTTCTCATTTTTGGTTTGCTTCAAAAGAAACAGTTTCCAATCTTGCCTTTCAAAAATTCATTTATCCAAGAGGAAAGTACCGTTGGATGGCGCATTTTATGATTGCGGTGGGTTGTACTTCCGCTTTTTTAATTACAATTCCATTGACTTTTGGTTGGGTGCATTTTACTATGGCTCCTAATTCAGTTTCGATATATGAAGCCCATTTTTTTGGATTCAAAATAATGGATTTTGATTTAGATTCTATTACTGCGTTTATGACTTTTCATGCTTTAAACTGGTCTTCTTATTTAGTGATTTTTGGCGCAGGATATTATTTAAGAAGACGTTTGACTAATCCGGGTTTGATTGCTACACAAACATTTGAAGGTGATTTACTGCCTTTGATTTTATTAATAGCGATTTCAGTTACAGGACTTGGTTTGACTTATTCCTATGAATTTATGAAAGGTTTGGCATTCGACTTTTTAGCGGTTTTACATGCTGTTACTGTAATCCTGTTTTTAATCTGGATTCCTTTTGGAAAGTTTTTTCATATTATTCAAAGACCGGCACAAATTGCAGCTCATATTTATCATCGGGTAGGAAAACAACAAGGAATGGCGGTTTGCGAACATACCGGAGAAGAATATGCAACGAACCTGCATATCAGTGATTTAAAAATGTTGACGAAAGAATTAGGTTTTGATTTTGGCAGAGAAGATGGGACTTCGCATTTAGATTTAAGTCCGGAAGGGAAGAGATCACGATTGGCTCAAGCTCACTTAAGAGCAAGACAAGAAGGAGGAAAATTATTTGGATAAGTAGCAATACAATAAAAGAAAATTGATATGGCAAAATTACCCGTTTCAGAAGAACATATAGTAGCTCAGTTTGGACCACATTTAAATTATAGTCCAAAAGAAGGTTATGAAGGAAGAGATGAACCAGATCAGTTGGTGAAAACACATTGTTGTTTTTGCGGCATGCAATGTGGTATTCAATTATCGGTAAAAGAAAATAAAGTAGTGGGTTTTGAACCCTGGATGGAATTTCCTTTTAACGAAGGAAGACTGTGTCCAAAAGGGGTGCAACGCTATTTGCAAAATAACCATCCTGACCGTCTTTTAGGACCACTGAAAAGAGTAGAAGGTCAGGGTTTTGTACCTACTTCCTGGGATGAGGCGATGACGAAAACGGTTAGAGAAATTCAACGTATCCAAAAACAATATGGGAATGATGCTTTTTCGATGCTTTCCGGGGTTTCTTTGACCAATGAAAAAAGTTATTTGGTTGGAAAATTTGCCCGTGTGGCTTTAAAAACTAAAAATTTAGATTACAACGGACGCTTGTGCATGGTGAGTGCCGGGGCAGGAAATAAGAAAGCCTTTGGGTTAGATAGAGGTTCTAATAATTATTCGGATTTAGAGTATGCTGAGGTAATTATTGTGGCTGGAGCCAATATTAGTGAAACATTCCCAACACTAACGCACTGGATTTGGAAAGCGCGAGACAGAGGAGCTAAACTGATAGTAATCGATCCAAGGATTATTCCCTTGGCGAGAACGGCTGATATTCATTTGGATGTGCGTCCGGGAACAGATTCGGCTTTGTATGGTGCTATGCTAAAATATTTGGTAGATCATGATATGCTGGATCATAATTTTATTGATAATCATACTTCCGGATTTCAGGAAACTATTGATTCCGTAAAGGATTATACCTTGGAATGGGCGGAGGAAGTGACAGGAATCAGGAAAGAGAAAATTCAACAGGCTGCTGAATTATGGGGTAAAGCCAATACGAGTTTCTTGCTTCATGCACGAGGAATTGAACATCATTCTAAAGGTGTTGATAATGTTTTAGGTTGTATCAATTTAGTTTTAGCAACAGGAAGAATTGGTAAACCGTATTGTGGTTATGCCACGATTACTGGACAGGGGAATGGACAGGGAGGAAGAGAGCATGGTCATAAATGTGACCAGTTGCCGGGAAATAGAGATATTGAAAATCCGGAACACCGCAAGTATATTTCGGAAGTTTGGGGAATAGAAGAGAAAGATTTGCCGGGTAAAGGATTATCAGCTTATGAGATAATCGAGGCTATTCACAGAGGGGAAATAAAAGGTTTATTATCAATCTGTTTTAATCCATTGGTGTCTTTGCCTAATAGCAATTATGTTAGAGAGGCCTTAGAAAAACTGGAGTATTATGTGTGTATTGATTTTTTCTTAAATGAAACCGCCCGTCATGCCGATATTGTAATGGCAGGTTCATTGCAAGAGGAAGAAGAAGGAACCACTACTTCAGCTGAAGGACGTGTTATCCGAATTCGTCAGGCGGTAACTCCTCCGGGAGATGCCAGAACCGATACTTCAATTATTTTAGAATTGGCGAAACGTTTGGGAGTAAGAACCAAATTTGCTTTCGAAAGTAGTGAAGCAATTTTTAATGAATTAAGAGTTGCTTCTAAAGGAGGAACAGCCGATTATAACGGAATCACCTATAAAAAAATTGAAGATAATATGGGGGTTTTTTGGCCATGCCCAACTGAAGATCATCCTGGAACACCTCGTTTATGGGAAGACAGAAAGTTTAAAACTCCTGACGGTAAAGCGCATTTTAATCCTGCTCCTTATAAGTTACCGGGAGAAGTAACCTGTTCGGATTATCCAGTGATTTTGACAACAGGACGAGTGGTTTCTCAATATTTAAGCGGAACACAGACACGAAGAATTGGAAAATTAGTAGATCAGTTTCCGGAGCCTTTGTTGGAAATCCATCCCGATTTGGCAAAACAATATGGCATTAAACAAAGAGAGTTAGTACATGTTTCCACCCGAAGAGGAGAAGGAATTTTTCCGGCTAATATTGTAGAAACTATCAGGGAAGATACGGTGTTCATTCCTTACCATTGGTCAGGAAAAAAATCGGCAAACCAGTTAACGATAGGAACATTAGATCCGATTTCTAAAATTCCTGAATTTAAAGTCTGTGCCTGTCATTTGAGACCACTGGGTGAAATAGCGCCACCTTCGAAAGATTCAAAAGCCTATGCCAGTGTTTAATTTATAAAGAATTGATTTAGATGAATTATACCGGTTTTAATCCCAACGAAGAGTTTTTTGTAGATATGCAGCGTTGCATTGGTTGTAAAGCCTGTGAAATGGCCTGTGCCGAATGCGAGACCAATGGACAGGAAACCATGATTCATGTGAACTATGTAGATCGTGCTGCAACAGTGCAAACTACGGTTCAGGTGTGTATGCACTGTGATGATCCTGTTTGTGCCAATGTATGTCCGGCTGATGCTATTTCTAAAGACGAATTTGGAATTGTGCATACGGCAAATACGGAAAGATGTATTGGTTGTTCAAATTGTGTGATGGCTTGTCCGTTTGGTGTGCCAAAGAAAGAAGAGAACTATGATTTGATGATGAAATGTACCATGTGCTATGACAGAACCAGTGTGGGTAAAAAACCGATGTGTGCAACGGTTTGTCCAAGTGGAGCGTTGTTTTATGGTACAAAAGATGAAATTCAGGAGATGCGTCCTAATAGTACGCCGGTAAATACTTTTATTTTTGGTAAAGAAACGGTGAATACTAAGGTGAATATTATGATGCCGAAAGGAAGCAGCGAATTAGTAATTTTTTAGTTGGATGCTATGTCTAAAAAAGAAGAAAATTTAAATAAAAACTGGAAGAAAGATTTTCCAATTGAAAAGCAACAAGCCACGAATGTCAGCCGTCGTGATTTTGCCAAATTCCTGACGATGGTTTCCGGTGGATTGATGGTAGGAAGTGGATTGGTGGCGGCAAAGGCCTATATGTATCCTAAAGAGGAAGTAGAAGGAGAACATTTTGTTTGCAATAAAGGTGAGGTGCCTGTAGGAGGAACAAGAGCTTTTGTATTAGAAGGGAGTACCATTCCTTATATATTAATTCATCTGGAGTCTGGCGAGTTTAAAGCATACGAACAAAAATGTACCCACCTTTCTTGTTCTGTTTTTTACAAGCCAGGAACCGGAATTATTCATTGTCCCTGTCATGAAGGTTCTTTTGATGCTAAAACAGGAAATGTATTAGGAGGGCCGCCGCCAAGAGCATTACCTAAATTAGATGTTTTTTTCAAAAACGATGCTATTTATGTAAAAGCAGCAATAGAAGAGAAAAGTAGAATAATGTAAAAATGAATTAGTATGAGTAATTTTAGACGAGGACAGAATCAATCCAATCCGAATAAGTTGAATGCGATTCTTTCTACCTTGATTTTTATATTAATCCTGAATGTAACCATTCAGATTTGGCTGTTATATGCCGCGTTAAATAATGCTTTGGATAATAATATTGAAATTCTGATTCCTGCTTTTGTGGCTTCTTTTGGCTTGTTTCTAATGGGGATTCTTTTGCTTTATTATATGCCAACAGGAAATACCAATACTAAAAAATAAATTTAAATACTTTCCTAACCAAAATCAAAAAGGCTGTTTCATAATTTAGAAACAGCCTTTTGTTTATGTAAAAATGAAAAATGATTATCCTCTAGGTTGAACGTCTTTATTTTCAATATCTTTTCTTTTTCCGTGAAAATCATGTTTTTTCTTATTTTGGCTAAAATGTTTTTTCATGCCTTCACGATGGTGTTTTTTCATTTCATTCCATTTTGTAAATTGTTCAGGAGAGAGGATTTTTTTCATTTTCGAATTCATTGCAATTTGTTCGTCTAACATTTTATTTTTCATTTCGAAAATTTCATCAGAGGTTGGTTTCTCTGTTTTTTCTTTTCTTTTTTTCATGAAAGCTTCTCTTTTGGCACTTTGATCAGCAATCAATTTACCCATTTCTTTTTGTTGAGAAGCATTTAAATCTAATTCTAATGTCATCTTTTTTAACATTAGTTCGTTGCGTTGTTCAGGTGTGAATTTATCCATTGGATGTCCTTCGTGTCTGCCTGGTCTTTCCTTTTTTTCCTGAGCATAAGTTGATAGTCCGATAGAGGCTATCAACACTAATGTGATTAATTTTTTCATAATGTTTGTTTTTTATGTTTATGATTAAGACTTAGAAGAATGAATAAAGTTTAATTGTTAAGAATAAATTAGAATTATTATTTGTTTTAATTATGAAAAGAAAATGAAATAAAAAGGTTTATAAACAGATCTGTTTTATAATTTTGGAATACTTGTTATAGTTTAATTGTTGAGTAATTCTGATAAATAGTATATGAAACCTAAAGTTGCCTTTTTTTCCACTCAAGCATACGACAAAGTTTTTTTTGAAAAGTACAATGCAGATTTTGGATATGAATTGGATTTTTTTGAGTCGCAATTAAATGAACATACGGTTAAATTAATTTCAACTACCGATGTAGTTTGTGTTTTTGTGAATGATATTGTGAATCATATAGTTATTCAACAATTGGCAGAGAAAAAAGTGAAAATTATTGCTTTACGTTGTGCCGGTTTTAATAATGTGGATTTGGAAGCGGCTAAAAAATACAATCTAAAAGTTTGCCGAGTTCCGGCTTATTCTCCGGAAGCAGTAGCCGAACATGCCATGGCGATGATTCTGACTTTAAACAGAAAAACACATAAAGCCTACAATCGTGTACGCGAACAAAATTTTTCCTTAAACGGATTATTAGGTTTTGATTTACACGGAAAAACTGTTGGTGTTATCGGAACAGGACATATTGGAAAAGCTTTCGCTAAAATTGTAAATGGTTTTGGTTGTAAAGTATTGGCCTTTGATTTAGTTCCTGATGCAGAGCTAGAGCAATTAGGCATAAATTATGTTTCTTTAGAAACTATTTTTAAAGAATCAAATATTATATCGCTGCATTGCCCGTTGAATGAAAAAACGAAATATTTGATTAACAAAGAAACCATTTCCTTAATGAAAAACAATGTGATGCTTATCAATACCAGTCGTGGGGCTTTGATTCATACTTCGGATGTGATTCATGCCTTGAAAAAAGGAAAAATAGGCTATTTAGGAATTGACGTTTACGAACAGGAAGAAAAGTTGTTTTTCAAAGATCACTCCGAAGATATTATTGAAGATGATCAAATTCAGCGCTTAATGAGTTTTCCAAATGTTTTGGTAACAGCCCATCAGGCGTTTTTTACGAATGAGGCTTTGTCGCAAATAGCCATTGTTACTTTGAGTAATATTGATTCGTTATTGAAGCAAAATGATATAGATAATAAAGCGGCTTTATTGGTTTAAAATATTTTGTTAATATGTAAATCCCTTTCGGCTCTTTTTTGGGATATATAAAAGTCTGTTTCTGAAATTATTTTTTGAACTGTTTTATTCGAATATTTGGCTAAATTACTTAATGATTCATAGAAAGGTTCAACTCTCATTTCTACCCAATCTCGATTGTCAATGGTGGAGCAATAAAAATGGATTTTACATAGTTTTTTTATGTCATCTTCGATATTTGTTATGTCAAGATAAATGTAAAGATTATTTGAGAAACTATTTTTCACAGTTCGATTTGAGGTAAATCCGAATAAAATATTTTTGTTATTAATCTTATATTCTAAATAACCAAGATTGTTTTCTTTTAGTCCTTCAAACTTGTTTTTTAGTAATTCAAAAATTTTTAATTTTCTTCTTATAGGGATTCTTTTAGCGATTATTTTGTCAAAATAAATTTGATAACATATTCCTATCGAAAAAATAAAACAAGAAATTATAATTAATGTTGATGACATTTTATACTTTTTTATAAAAATAAATAAAAAAGGAACTCCATCGAGTTCCTTTTTTGATATTATTTAGAATAAAATTACCCTACCAATTCTACCATTTTAGCATCTCCGGCAACAACTACTTTAGTTAAACCATGTTTTGCTAAACCTTTCATGGCAGCATCCCATTTTTTACCGCTTAATTGTGCTCTTTCTTTTAGGATAGGCAATTCTACTTGGTTATTGTCTGATTTCAATAATTCAACGATTAACTTTTCTTCTTCAGTCAATTCCACTGTGATTTTCTTCTCAGGACGCATTTGCGGGAATAACAATACCTCTTGGATAGAAGCATTATTTGTTAAGAACATCATCAAACGGTCCATTCCGATTCCTAAACCAGATGTTGGAGGCATTCCGTATTCCAAAGCTCTTAAGAAATCCTCATCGATAATTCCGTTAGCCTCATCATCTCCTTTTGCAGCTAAACGCATTTGGTCTTCAAAACGCTCTCTTTGGTCAATTGGGTCATTCAATTCCGAATAAGCATTCGCAACCTCTTTTCCACAAACCATTAATTCAAAACGCTCTGTCAATTCCGGATTGTCACGGTGCTCTTTACACAATGGTGACATTTCTTTTGGATAATCGGTGATGAAAGTTGGCTGAATATAATTTCCCTCACATTTTGCTCCGAAAATTTCATCAATCAATTTTCCTTTACCCATAGTTTGGTCAACCTCGATTCCCATTCCTTTAGCCGCTTCGTACAATTCAGCTTCGCTTTTTCCTGAGATATCAAAACCTGTAAAATGTTTGATAGAATCGGTCATCGTTACACGTGCAAACGGCGCTTTGAAACTAATTTGGTGTTCACCAAAAGTAACATCACTTGTCCCGTTTACCGAAACCGCACAGTGCTCTAATAAACGCTCTGTGAAATCCATCATCCAGTTGTAGTCTTTGTAAGCTACATATATTTCCATAGCGGTAAATTCCGGGTTGTGGGTTCTGTCCATTCCTTCGTTACGGAAG